>RFHL01000040.1 GCA_003696875.1 Bacteroidota bacterium
AAAGAGGATGAGGTCCTCCATCTCGTAGGAGATGGGGACGGTGTGGCTCACCCGGGGTCCGAATTCGGACCCCACGGGGCGCATATTGTGGGCCTCCGTATGCTGGACCATCAGCCAGAGGCTGCCATCATCCATCTCCAGGATGTCACGGAGCGCATAGTCCTCAAAGCGGCGGAGGGTACGCAGGTCGTAGGCCTCCCGCTGCTTTTGCACTGCGACGAGCAAGGTCGAGGTAACCTCGGCTTCCCGCCGGACATCCACCTCCTGCCGGGCAAAGTCGAAGCCAATCAGCCGGAAAGCCTTGGTCCCGCGCATGCGCCCCCGGCGCTGCACGACGCCCATGCTTACAAAGAGGCGCTGCCCCGAGGCCGCCAAGGCGGGCAGGTGGGCATGCTGATGGTCACTCAGGTACTCCAGCTTGACGAAGCTGTCATACGCCAGATGGTACTGGGTCGTGTCGCCCGGCCGCCGCTGATAAACATGCAGTTGTCGGGGCCGCTCGTGCTGGACCACATACACATTGCCGGCATCGTCGGGTCGGCAGTCCACGACCAGGCGCTTGCGCACCGGCAGGTCAAATTGTCCCACCGCCCGCGTACCCAGGCGGCGATCCAGCAGCAGGTAATTCAGGTGGGCGGCCTGCCGGGCCTTGAAGCCGGCCCGGTCGTCCCAGCCGACCTCTCCATAGGTAATCCCGACCTGCCGCATAGGCTCGTCCTGGTAGAGATGAAACAACAACACCTGCTCCCCGTCCGGACTGGACACCGCCATCATATCGATGTCCCGCTCGCCAAAGATGGTCCAGATAATGGTATCCTGCTGCAGGACGCCGCTTTCCACCCCAAAGGCCCGGGCCCGGGCCTGGTGGATTTTTTTTCCGTAATCATAGGCCCGGCTGACCAGGTATACGAGGGTGTCGGCATGCATCAGATAGATGATATCCTCCTCCCGGTCCAGCTTGACCTCGGTTTCCCAGCTTTGCTCCAAAAACAGGTTGTATGCGGTCAGCATGCGGTCCCGGAAGCCACCCTTGCGAGACTTCCATACCTGCACAAAGGAGCCCCCATCGAGCTGCACTACCGGTTTGAAGGCAATCGCCAGCGGGATGGCCTGATCGGTGACAGACTCGTAGGGATAGGGCCAGGATTCGTCCGTCTCAAACTCCTTGACCCGTCGCTCGCCCACCAAGGCCTGGGCCGGGAGCCAAAGCGGCCAGATCAGCAGACTGGCCAACAGCAGGATAGGATATCTTTGCATATACATACTGGCAGATTGAAGACTGGATAAGTTAAAGCGAAGCCCAGGCGGATGCAAATGCCTGGTGGGGTTTGCCGAGCTGCTCCTCATTCTGCTTACGATGGGGTACCGGGCGGGCTACACCATGGTCTTCCCCATATCAGCCCTTCCCATCTCAACGGCGATCCTGTCCTTCCGTTTGGGGAAGGAGACCCTCTGGTCGGTGCGCATGGCCGTACCGACCGAGACCAGGGTCAACGGGGCATACCAGCGCGCTCCCAATCAGGGAAGAGGCAGCACATTGAAGTCGGATCCAAAAAAATTGCTTGGATGCTCAGGTCAGCAGCTTCCAAACCAGCGTTTTCAGGATGTGGCCCTCGTCCATCTGGGTGGGCACCAGGCCCTTGAGGGCCAGGTCGGCATCCTGAATATAGCCGATGTTGCGGTACACCTGCCCTTTGTTGTACTGCTTGCTGGCCTGGGCAAAGTCCCGGGCCTGATAGTAGTTGACCCGAAGGGTGTCCTTGATGGAATTGGGGTCGCGCAGCTGAAACTTGTGCACCAGCGCCAGCTGGTGAAAGAAACGATAAAGGCCCCCAATGATCAAGACCGGGGGGTTGATCTTGGTATTCTGGGTCAGGCGGTTAATGACCATGTGGGCCCGGTAGCGGCGGCGCTCACTGAGCGCCTGGATCAGGGCAAAGACATTAAACTCCTTGTCAATGTCGATCATTTCAAAGACCAGTTCCCGGCTCAGGTGGTTTTTGCCCTGGGCCTTGAGAACGAGCATCATCTTGTTGAGCTCGTTTTCGATTAGGTTTAGGTTGGTGCCCAGATAATCGACGAGAATACCGGGAATATCCGGATGGACTTCCAGTCCGGCTTCCCGGATGAGGTTTTGGGTCCATTGCTGCACATCCCGCTCATACATCTTGCGGGCATGATAGTCCACCCCCGCCTTCTTGGCGGCGGCGGCGAGCGCCTTGGGCAGGCCCACCTGCCGGTCTTTGAAAGCCAGAACGAGCACCGAAGAGGGGACAGGGTTTTCCAGATAGGGTCCCAGCTTTTCCAGTTCGGGCTTGGGCATACGGTGCGCCTCCTTGACGATGATCAGGCGCCGCTCGGCCATGACCGGGAAACTGCGGCAAGCATTGATGACCGCCCCGGCCTTAGCGTCGGGGCCGTAGAAGACTTCCCGGTTAAAAGCCGCTTCACCCTCGGTCAGCACGGCCCCATCGGCAGCCAGCGCCTCGATCAGCTTGTCGATAAAGTACCCCTCTTCCCCATGCAGATAGTAGACAGGGGAGAAGGCTTTTTTCCGAATGGCTTCCAGCAGCTTGGGATAGGACATAAGATGGGGTCAGGCCGGGCCTCAGGCTTTCAGGTGGGAGACAAAAAAGGCTTCGGTACGGGTCAGGAGCTCCTCCAGCGCGGGGGTAGTCCCCGCGAAAGGATGCACGGCCCCGAAGGTATGACCCGCCCGGGGAATCAGGCGCATCTCGGTGCGCGCCGGATCAGCAAAGATGTTGAGTTGCTCCGCCTCGAAGTAAGGTACCGTCTCATCCTCGGCTCCGTGCAGGATCAGCAGGGGCTTATTCATTTCCTTGACGGCCTTCATGACATTGAGCCGGTCGGCGGCGTGGGCCTCCAGGTCGTCCAGAAAGGTCTGATTCATATGTAAAACCTGCCCGGTACGGCTGTTGACCACTTCCAGGAAGCCTTTCTCGCGCCAGTCGGCGCGCACCTGCTTGGAATAGCGCTCAAAGGTCGAGACGGCGGCCCAGCTACAGACCGCCCGCACCTCACGTGAGGCAGCCCCAGCCAGGAGGGCCAGTCCGCCGCCGCGGCTATGGCCGATGAGCCCCAGGGGGTGCCGGAGATAGGCCCCGAAAAAATCGGTATGGGCAGCCAGGTGCAACACTTCCTCCAGCTCGGTCAGCTCCAGGCTCAGGGTGTTTTGGGCAAAGGCCTCTGTCTCAGAGAAGGTCTCGCCATCCGGTCCGATGCCGTTATGAGAAAAGTTAAAGGTAATCACCGAAAAGCCGGCCCGGGCCAGATAGGTAGCGGCATGGGGCACGAAGCCCCAGTCTTTGAAGCCCTTGAACCCGTGAGCATACACGAGGCAGGGCTGCTGATCAAAGGCTTGGTTGCCAAAAAGCGTCAGGGCCAGCCTATGGCCGGCCGCGGTTTCATACGAGAAATTGCGTGCCATGAAAAAAAGGGTTGTAACAAGGGCTCAAAGCGCGGCAATCGCCGCGCGCAGCTCGCCGTAGGCGGCCTGCAGCACCTCGTGTACCTCGGCCACCAGGCCCGGAACCTGGGCCAGGTTGGTTTGGTTTTTGGCACTGTGCTCCAGCGCCAGGATGGTCTCCCGCAGCGAGTCAATCCCCATATACGCGACCGAGCTCTTGAGCTTGTGGGCGGCTTTGCCCAGCTCCGGATAATCTTCTTCCTGCAGGTGAAGGGTCATTTTTTCCAGAATCCCTGGGGTTGATTCCAGAAATTTTTCCACGGTTTTTTTGACGATGAAGGCATCGCCCCCGGATATCTCGTGCAGATATGTAAGGTCAATGTATTGACTCATAGGAATATACTGTTCGATTAGACAGAAAGATCATCAGGACCTTTCCGGATGTATGTAGCAATTTTAGCAAAAAGCTCGCGGATTTGGATGGGTTTCACGAGATAATCGTTCATACCCGCCGCAAAGCAGGCGTCATTGCTCCCGGAAAAGGCGTTGGCCGTCAGGGCCAAAATAGGCACCTCGCTCGCCGGCGGGGAGAACTCCCGCCGGATAACGCGCGTTGCTTCATACCCATCCATCTCGGGCATCTGCACATCCATGAGGACGAGGTCATAGCTGTGGTCCCGCAGGCGCTCCACCCCTTCCCGGCCATTGTTGGCAATGTCTAGCTTCACCCCCCAACTCTGTAAGAGCTTGCGGGTAACCATCTGATTCAGGGGATTGTCCTCGACCAGGAGGATGCGGACCCCGCGCAGCTGCGCGGCATTGCTGGCGTGGGCCGCCTCGGCCTCCATTAGTCGCTCCTCTTCATCTTCGGCCTCTTCGATCCCGTAATCCAGATCAAAGGTAAAGGAAGAGCCTTCGCCCACCTCGCTTTCGACGGTGATGGTTCCGCCCTGCAGGATCACCAGCTGCCGCACAATGGTGAGGCCCAGGCCCGTGCCACTCTCCTGCCGGCTCAGACCACTGTCGAGCTGCTGAAAACTGTCAAAAATGGACTGAAGCTTGTCCTTGGGAATCCCGATGCCCGAGTCACTTACCACGAAGCGAATGGAGGCCTTGGCCTCCTGCCGGTCGATCAGGCTGGCGCTGATCCGGATATAGCCGCGGTGGGTAAACTTGATGGCGTTGCCCACGAGATTCATGAGGATCTGCGTCAGCCGCATGGTGTCCCCATTGAGCGCTTCGGGGATATCCGGGTCGAGGGAAAAAATGAGGTCCAGGCCTTTTTCCTGGGCCGAGAGCCCCATCATGTCCCGTACCGTGTCCAGGACCTCCTTCAGTTTAAACCGGTTATTGTGAAACTCCACTTTGCCGGCCTCAATCTTGGATAGATCCAGAATGTCATTGACCAGGGCCCGGAGGGTCTCTCCGGCATTTTTGATGGCCCGAAGGTGCTCTTGCTGGGTTTTGGTCAGCTCGGTTTTCAGGAGAAATTCCGTAAGGAGCAGAATGGGATTGAGGGGCGTGCGGATTTCGTGACTGGTCTTAGCCAGGAACTCCTGCCGCAGCTTGGCGCTGCGCTCAGCCAGTTCTTTTTCCCTGGCCAGCTGCTCCATGGTGTAGCGGTCGGTGATGTCTTGCAGCGAGCACATCACCCGGCCGCCCTGTTCCTGGCTCGCCCGGCCCTGCATGGTCACAAACCGTATCTTCCCTCCCGGCAACTCCAGGCGGTGATCGAGGCGAAAATCCCGCCCTTGGCGCACCGCCTGGGCCAAACGCTCCTGCACCCGGTCCCGATCATCGGGATGCACAAAGGCTAGCAGCTCATCCAGGACATGTGGCACGGGGGAGGGATTGCCCAGTAGCCGCAGGAGCTGTGCCGAGACCTGGATCTCCCCGGTTTGGGGCGACAGTTCCCAGGTCCCCATGCGCGCCAACTCCTGGGCCTGCTCCAGTCGCAGGAGCATATTCTTGCGCTCAATCGCATAGCTGATGGCCCGGCGCAGGAGCGAGCCGTTGAGGCTCATTTTATCCAGAAAGTCTTGAGCCCCCCGCGAGACCGCCCGCCGCCCCATTTCCTCATCCTGGTTGCTGGTCAGCACAATCACCGGGGTCTCTGGATAGCGGGACATGTAGCGCTCGAAGGTGGCAAAGCCCAGACTGTCGGGAAGGCCCAGGTCCAGCAGGGTGATATGAATCCCTCCTTTGGCCAGGATCTCCAACCCCTCCTCCAGGCTGCGGGCCGTCGCCAATTCATAGGACTTGCCCAGCGGGTCCACTTCCCTCAGATAGCTTTTTAGAAGGACGACGTCCTTCTTCTCATCCTCAATGAGTAAGATGTGTGTGATGCCTGTTTCCACTTGTCTTACGGAATCATGTATGAAGGGGCTAGTCTAACGAGAGGGCGGACATGACTGGCGCTAACCAGGCGCGCCCAACCTGATATTGGGTCACTTCCGGGGAGGGAGCTGGGCGATCCGAAACCAGAACTGCTCAATCACCCGCACCACTTCGATGAAGTGGTTCATATCTACAGGCTTCGTAATAAAGCTGTTGGCGTGCAGACCATAGGTCTCCATGATGTCGCCGGGCGTATCGGAAGTGGTGAGGACGATGACAGGAATGACTTGCAAGTCCGGATCGCTTTTCAGTTCCTTCAGCACCACTTTTCCGTCCTTCTTGGGGATGTTCAGGTCGAGAAAGATGATGTCGGGTCGGGTAGCCTCCGCGTATTCTCCTTGCCGGCGGAGGTACTTCAGCGCTTCTTCCCCGTCTGGCACCACCGCAAGGTCTACCATCGGATAGGCGTCCGTTTCTTTTAGCGCCTCTTGGGTGAGGCGTACATCTCCCGGATTATCTTCAATAAGCAGGATGTTCATAGAATGAAAGTAAAAGACTCAGACGCCAAAAAGATCGAACAAGCCAAAATCCAGTGCCCGGCTATAAAGATCAAAAAAAAATAGTTTTAGCCCCAAAAGATTTCGGACGGTAAGCCTTGTCTTCTTACATATCAACGAAAAAGGCAGGCTCCACATTTGGAGCCTGCCTTTTTCGTTGATCGGCCTCAGATACCTGCTAGTCCCGGCTGCCCCCAAAGATGCGGAGCAGGAAGAGAAAGAGGTTGATGAAGTCGAGGTAGAGGGTGAGCGCCCCCATCAGGGCGATTTTGCGGGAAGTCTCGCTCTCGGCATCCACCTGGGCGCCGATGCGGATCAGCTTCTGGGTGTCATAGGCGGTGAGCCCGGAGAAAATCACCACCCCAGCGATGGAGATCAGGTAATCCAGCATGGGAGAACCCAGGAACCAGTTGACCACCGAAGCGATGATGATTCCGATCAGTGCCATAAAGAGGATGGACCCCATCTTGCTCAGGTCCAGCTTGGTGGTGGCCCCGGCGAGGGCCATGGCCCCGAAGGTCCCGGCGGTAATCAGGAAGACCTTAAAGATGGCTCCCAAATCATACACGAGGAAGATGAAGGAAAAACTGATCCCGTTGATGAGGGAGTAGGTAGCAAAGGTAAGGCTCGCGGCCGTGAAGCTCATCTTGTTGATGCGCGAGGCCAGCACGATCACGAAGATCAGCGGGGCAAACATGACCACATACATCATGAAGCCCGTCAGGAAAAAATTGATCAAAGCAGGGGTCTGGGATACATACCAGGCGGCCATGCCTGTGATCAGCAAGCCCAGCGACATGGTGGTGAAGACCTGCTGCATGAAGGCGTTGGCGGCACCGCTCTCGACAAACTGCCGCTCCTGATAGCCGGTTGAATTCTGAAAGAAGTTGCTCATGGAAAAGCTTGATTGCGTCTTGAGTAAGCGTTTACGTAAAATCCGGTGGAATATACGGGAAATTGGGGAGAAGGGATGCAGGGGAGGACATCAGGTGAGGTGCTTTGAGAAAAAAGGACGGGTTGCGGATCGGGGCATATGAGCTGTCGTCTCGCCTCTCACCATCTCGGCTCTCAATGGGACAGGATGAACAGGATGAAGCGGATTAGGGCATACGAGGCCGCCTTGGCACCTCCCGAAGGCAATCCCAAGCCCCCAGTCCCCATCCTAATTAATCCCATTCATCCTGTCGAAAAGATAGGACAGGATGAACAGGATGAAGCGGATCAGGGCTCCTGCGACAATTTGCGTCACAGTCTTCCCTTCTTGAAAAATGACACAAATTGTCTCGCACTTTAGCCATTGTTCTCCCTCTTTTTCCCGATATTGTGTGAGACCTCTTTCAGAACAGCCCAACCAAGATGAAACACCTTAGCCGAAAACAATTTATTGCACGGATTGCTGCCGGGATCGGTGGGATTGGCCTGATCTTTCAGAAGCAAGCCCCGCCTCCCACTCTGCTCTGGCGGGGGCCGGTCGCGGGCTTTCAGTATCACAGCGGGCCGGCTATGCTATCGGAACTGGCTGTGGATCAGACTCTAGATCTGAAGCCCGAGCCCGAAAACCCTTACGATCGCTATGCCCTGGCGCTATACGCCGACGGGGCACAGATCGGCTATATCCCCCGGCATAGCAACAAGGTCCTGAGCCGACTGGCGCAGGCCGGGCACCCGCTTCGGGTGCGGATCACGGAGGTGCGGCCGGAGGCCGCCGATTGGGAGAAGGTGTGGGTGGAGGTGGCGTACCCTGCCCCGGCCTAACGGGCCCACATTTTCCTATCACCAAAAGATATTTACCCTCGAACCCATATGCTAGAAACCTTACTCGCCATCGGAAAGGCCATCAGCCAGGGACGTGATCCCTGGGAAGACATCATCGTCCCGCCCAAGGCGGACGACAAGGATGGAAAGCTGCGCCTGTATCAACTGGGAATCGTGTTTGACCTGGACCAGCAACAGGTCCGGGTGGAACCAGCGCATCTGGGGGCATTTTCGCACCGCTTTGAGGCCCTCAAGCCGCTGGGAGCGCTGAAGATCAAAGGCGGAAACAACAAGTCCCTGTATCCCTGTGTGGACGCCAAAAAGCTGGAGCAGCTAGCCAAAACGCTCTTTGGCAAAGATGGCGCGGAGCAGGGCGAAATGCTGGAAAAAATCCACAGTGCTTACCCCGAGCTTGCTGAGACGCCTTTGGTAAAGGTGCTCGCGGCGATCAAGCCGCTGGAAAGGGCCTTTGGCGCCTGGTTTCCTCAAAACGACAAAGGAAAGTATGCTCTGGACCAGGTAACGGAGCGCCTCTCCCTGGAAAAAAGCGGCCGGCTGGTGATGATCTATGCCATGGTAAAATGGGCAGTGGAAGGGATCGACCTGCAGCCCCTGGCACAGGTGGAGGGGTTTTCGGAGCTGGTGGAGCGGGATTTCCTGAAAAAAACAGCCTCATCAGGTGCCAAAGAAGTCTCCCAAAAGGCGCGCCTTTGTTATGTCACGGGGGATATGGCAGGGGATGTAGCTGTAGCCGAATTCGGTGATCGCTACAATCTTAACAAAGTCTTTGTCCAAACCACCCAAAACTACGCCACAGGCTTTGATAAGCAGGCTTATTCCAAAAACTATCAGATATCGGCAGAAGTCCAAACCCTCCTGGACCGGGGCAGTGCCCATGTGCTGGCGCACTACAAAACCCGTATTGCCGGCCTGGACCATGTCATCATCCCGCAGGTACGCGGACACGAATCAGACATCGTTGATTTCTCTGAACTGGATAGCCTGAAAGCCAAGAGCGACCTCCTGTTCCGGGTACCCGCCCTCAATCAAATGGCTGAAGAACTCGAGGACGCCGAGCCCCAGTTGATGTGGATCAACTTTGTGGGAATCGAATCGGACGGAAACTACTTCAAGGTCAACAGCCTGATCAAGGATGTGCCTTCCTTCCATTTTCAGCGCCTGCTGAAAACAACCTATCAGAGCCATCGGCTTTTCATGCCCTGGCTAGGTGACCGCCGCTTTAACCTAAACACGGTGTATGGGGCGATCCCGATCCGGAAGGACCAAAAGCAAAATGCCGCACTTAGCCTCTTCGCCGCCATCCTGGAGCAGCGGCAGGTTTCCTTTCGGGAACTGATGCGGCACTTTGTCCACCTGATTCTCTGTCATCGCTATGGCCGCTATAAGGCCTGGGCCAACATTTACGATCCCCAAAAAGAGGACTACTTCGACTTCCTGGCCAAGGATGCTGTCTTCAGGTACCTGGCCTTTATCCATACCCTACGTCAACTAGATCAACTCAAAGACCACCCCTTTATGCACACCGAGCCAACAAGCGCACAAAGCTTCGCCGAAAGCCAGGAGGCTTTCTTCGCCCAACTGGGCTACACCGAGCCCCAAAAGGCCCTCTTTCATCTGGGCCGGGCCCTGAATCGCACCGCATTTGCCCAAGGCGACAAGGGCAACAAAAAGCGGGTCCTGGAAAAAGTCAACTACAACGGCATGGATGCCAAGGCCCTCCTCCGCCTGCACAATGACCTCTTTGAGAAGGCCAAACAGTACGATATCGTGGACAAGGTCTCCTGGGATCTGGCCGCCTTTTCGCGCTATTTCCAGCCGCAGGGCTGGGACATGAATCCACAGGAAGCCCTCTTTTTCCTGCTCTCGGGCTATACCTATCGCATCAAGAAAAATTCCGTCGAAGCTGACGATTCGTCTTCCGTTGAATAACCCCTAAACCCATCCCTATCATGGCAGATATCATGCAAAACAATCGTGATTTCCTCTTCCTCTACGAAGCCATCCAATGCAATCCCAACGGGGATCCCGATCAGGAAAACCGCCCCCGCATGGACTACGATACCCAGACCAACATCGTCACAGACGTGCGGGTCAAGCGCTACATCCGGGACTTTCTCAAACAGCAGGGAAAGGAAATCTTTGTCGATATGGAGAGCGACGGCAAGGTCACCATGGACGAGCGCATGAAGCGCCTGGTAGGCGAGCTTTTCCAGAGCGACGAGCTGGTCCGCGAACTGCTCAATAATGAGCAGCTCTTTGCCGAGTATCTGGAGATCAAGAAACAGGAGATGCCCAAAACCAGTGCCGCTGGAGAGCAGGGTAGCTTGTTTTGGGAAAAAGATCCGGAGGCCCACGACAAGGAAAAGGAAAAAATTGCCGCCGCTTTGGTC
>RFHL01000462.1 GCA_003696875.1 Bacteroidota bacterium
CGATATGCAGGACTGGCTCCACACTGGACAGAAAGCCTCGGACCGGCTGCAATTCGCGATACTGCATCGCTCCTCCTGCCCAGGCCCATACCCGGGCCCCGATGGCGTAGGGATTTTTGCCTTCCCCCACCAACCTGAGGCGGATATAGTGCAGGCTGTCCCGTGGGCGGCTGCGGTTTTCGTAGAGCGAAACCGGCGCTTCCAGGTTGTTGACGACCAGGTCCAGGTCGCCGTCCCGGTCCAGATCGGCGTAGGCCGCCCCGTTGGAAAAGCCCGGCTCGGCCAGGCCCCAGGCCTCGGCCACGTTTTGGAAAACCAGCTCGCCCGCCTGCCGGTAGAGGTAGTTGGGCAGGGGAATGGAGGGCATCTGCTCGATGAAGGCCAGGTCCTGTGCGCTGGGAGCACCAGAGAGCTGCCGCACCACCTCGGGGTCCGAGATGAACTTCATGTAGTCCATGTCGTTGGGGCGGCGGTAGATGCCGTTGGTGATGAAGAGGTCCTCCCGGCCGTCGTTGTCGAGGTCGGCAAAGAGGGCCGACCAGCTCCAGTCGGTGGCATCTACGCCGGCGAGCTGCGCGAGTTCGGCAAATCGCCCCCCACCCTGGCTCACTTGCAGGGCATTGTGCGGGTACTGGTAGTAGTAGCCAAAGCGCAACTTGAGCTGGAAAACATCCCAGGTCTCCGGCGGCTCGGCAGTTTTGCGGATGGCTTCGCGTTCGGGCTTCATGTCCAGGGTCAGCAGGTCGGGCAGGCCGTCCTGGTTCAGGTCGCTCCAGTCGCTGCCCATGGAGAAGCGGGTGGTGTGCCCTACTTTTTCGCGCAAGCCCTCCCGGAAGGTACCATCTCCCTGGTTGAGGTAGAGGTAGTCGTCCTCGTGAAAGTCGTTGCAGACGTAGAGATCGGTCCAGCCGTCGCCGTCGACATCGGTCGCCATGGCACTCAATCCATAGCCCAGACGGCTACTGAAGATGCGCGCCGCCTCGGTCACCTCCACAAAGCGGCCGTTGTCCTGCTGGTACAGGCGGTCCCCGGCTAGCGGGTCGCGCCAGCGCCTTTGGCTGGTATCGCCCACCGTGCTGGCGGGGTGCACCGAGTGATTGAGCTGGAAAAGATCGAGGTCCCCATCGCGGTCATAGTCGAAAAAGACGCCTTGGGTGCCATAACCCGCCCGGGCAATGCCCCAGGCTTCGGCTTCCTCCCGAAAGGTGCCGTCCCGCTGGTTGATAAAGAGCTCGTGCCGGCCCTTTTGCCCCATAAAGCCGCTGAAGTAGCTGACGTAGAGATCGAGCCAGCCGTCGCCATCGACATCGGCCATGGTGGCGCCGGTGGTCCAGTGGCCGGCCTCGGGTCCGCCCACGCCGGCCGCCTCGGTGATGTCTTCGAACCGCCAG
>RFHL01000463.1 GCA_003696875.1 Bacteroidota bacterium
ACATCCTACAAATATCCGGCCTAAGGAATAGTTTTCCTTTCGTGGGAGCCCGGTTATTTTTCAATAAATTCATTATCAATTATTTAGCCCAATACAAGTCTCTATATAGAGTAGAAACGAAATTTTTGCCTTCCCCATTAGTGAAAGGAAAATAACCATTTAGCCGATCGTATTTCCCGTTCCGGTTGAAAGAGTTGGCCGGGAGAGCGGAAACTGCCTTCTTGCGGCCAGAAATGGACTGCCGACTGCCTCTGCGTCCTGTCATTTCTCCCGCTCTTTTCCCATCCTGCCCAAGGACTACCTCCATACACCTCTTTTTTCATCTATCCTGTTACGCCTGATTTCCTTATGAAAAACCAACCTGCACCATACGCACAAATTATTTTGCGCGCCTTGTCTGTAGGTGTCGAACTCGTCACAGTCTTTCTGACCGGCGTGCTTGCTTATTGGGTTCGATTCAAAACCTTTGATATCCCTCAGGAGTATATGGCCTTTTTCGGCATCTATACCTTTGCCTGGGTGGGCATCTCGCTGTTTTACGAGCAATACAACAAAGATCGCCTTCTGGAGATCAGCACCTACTGGAAGCGCTTTTTGCCGGTGCTGCTGATGCAGGCCCTGGTGGTATTTGCGTATCTGACCCTGGCCAAGATGGACATTTCTCGATATGTCCTCTTCTTCACCTACGCCATCACCTTGCTGCTTTTGATCCCGGTGCGGTTTCTGATGGTGCGGGCCTACCGCTCGTACCACAATATGACCTACAGCATCCGCAAGATCGTGGTAGTGGGGGCCGGCGAGTCGGCCGATCATCTCTACGACTTCTTCAAAGGCAAAAAGGCCAAAGTCTTTCGCATGTTGGCGACGCCTGAGGTACCGATGGACTCCCCCGAGTATCACGACTACCTGTGGGACCAGATCGACGAGTTGGAGGCCCTCTGCATGGAGCAGGGCATCAAGGAGATCTACTTCGCCATGCCTTATCACTATGGCGACATTATCCAGCATCTGGACAGCTTCGGGGCCGACAATTTCATCTACTTCCGGGTGATTTCGGATTTCCGGGCGGTCAATCAGCGGCAGGTCAATGTCGACTTCGTAGACAATGTTCTGGTCCTCAGCCTGAAGAAAGAACCCCTGCGCCTGATGAGCAACCGCATCCTGAAGCGGGGCTTTGATCTGGTCTTTTCCACCTTTGTGCTGACCTTCATCTTCCCGATCATCTATCTGATCGTAGGGGCAGCCATCAAGCTGGACTCCAAAGGGCCGATCTTCTACAAGCAACTGCGCACCGGCCGCGAGGGCAAAGAAATTCTTGTCTACAAGTTTCGGAGCATGAGCGTCACCGAAAACAGTGACGAATTCAAGCAGGCCACCAAAAACGACAGCCGCATCACTAAGGTGGGCGCCTTCCTGCGTAAGTCCAGCCTCGATGAGTTCCCACAGTTTATCAATGTCTTCCTGGGTCAGATGTCGGTGGTGGGCCCCCGCCCACACCCGCTCAAGCTGACGGAGAAATACACCCCGCATATCAACCAGTATCTCTACCGCCACTTCATCACGCCTGGCATCACCGGCTTTGCACAGGTAAACGGATACCGCGGTGAGACCAGCGATCCTGAGGCCATGGAGAAACGCGTGGAGTACGATTCCTGGTATATCGAAAATTGGAATTTGCTGCTCGACCTACGAATCGTTTTCCTCACCGTATGGAATGCCATCCGGGGGGAAGAGAATGCCTACTGACCTGTTTCCCTAAAATCTTGGTCCACCTTTTGTAGTTGCCTGGGCACATACGATTCGTGCCCAGCTCCCCTTCACCCACGCGCTCAAGGCTTCATGAAAGTTCAAGTAATCAACTCCCTGATCTCCACCGGCTCCTACCCTGAAGCCATTGACCGGATATTTTCCCTGCGGGAGACCAGACCCTCCAGCTACGTCTGTTTTGCCAATGTGCACATGGTGATGGAGGCCTACCAGGATACACATTTCCAGCAGATACTCAACGATGCCGACATGGCGGCTCCCGATGGCAAGCCCATCGCCAAGGTTGCCGGCTGGCAACTAGGTCGCGACCAGGACCGCGTAGCGGGCATGGATGTGATGCCAGACCTGCTGGCAGAAGCCAGTCGGCGTGGCAAGTCGGTCTACTTCTACGGCAATACCCAGAAAGTTCTGGACGCCCTCACGGCCAAAATCCGGCAAAAACTGCCCGATCTGCGCATTGCAGGGGCCTACTCGCCCCCCTTCCGTCCCCTCTCCGAGGCCGAGCAGGCCGAGGTTATTGACATGATCAACGAAGCCAAGCCCGACTTCATCTTCGTCTCCCTGGGCTGCCCCAAGCAGGAGAAGTGGATGGCCCAGCATCGGGGCAAGGTGCAGGGCGTCATGCTGGGGGTAGGCAATGCCTTCAACACCTATGCGGGCCTGGAAAAGCGCTCGCCCCGCTGGATGCAGAAGCTCTCCCTAGAGTGGCTGTACCGCCTCATGCAAGAGCCGCAGCGCCTCTGGAAGCGCTACCTCGTGACCAACTCACAGTTCATATGGCTTTTCCTTCGGTCCTACCGAAAAAATAAACAGCTAGCCCGATCTTTTGCCCGGGCGAAGTAATGTTTTCCCGTTCTTAGACTTGCATTTCCTGCTACCTAACCGTTAATCTGAGGGACGCGAACGCACGTTCTTTTCCCCCGCCTCTTCGGGGAGATGCATTCGCTCCTTTTCCTTTATCCACCGCTTTACTATCACAATGAAAAAAGCATTCATTACCGGTATCACGGGCCAAGATGGCTCTTTCCTCACCGAAATCCTGCTCGAAAAAGGATACGAAGTACATGGCATCATCCGTCGTGCCAGTACCTTCAACACCGGCCGGATCGACCATCTGATGGGTCACGAGCGGCTGTTTCTCCACCATGGCGACCTCGCCGACAGTGCTAACCTGAATAAGCTCCTGCGGGAAATCCACCCTGACGAAATCTACAACCTCGGGGCGCAGAGCCACGTGAAGGTTTCCTTTGAAGTGCCCGAGTATACCGCCCAGGTGGATGCCGTGGGGACGCTTCGAATCCTGGATGCCATGATCAACCAGTGCCCGGAGGCCCGCTTCTACCAGGCTTCCACCTCGGAGCTCTTTGGTCTGGTGCAGGAAATCCCCCAGCGGGAGACTACGCCTTTCTATCCCCGCTCGCCTTATGGGGTGGCCAAGCTGTATGGGTTCTGGATCGTCAAAAACTTCCGCGAGTCCTATGGCCTTTACGCCTGCAACGGCATTCTCTTCAACCACGAGTCGGAGCGCCGGGGTAAGACCTTTGTAACCCGCAAGATCACCACGAGCCTGGCCGAGATTGCTGCCGGCACCCGCGACGTGCTGCGCCTGGGCAACATGGACGCCAAGCGTGACTGGGGCTACGCCAAGGAGTATGTCGAAATGATGTGGCTGATGCTGCAGCAGGACGAGCCCGAAGACTTTGTGGTGGCTACCGGCAAGATGTACACCGTACGCGAGTTTGTGGAGAAATCGGCTCGACACGTGGGTATGGAGATCGTCTGGCAAGGCGAAGGCGTGGACGAGAAGGGCTACGACAAGCACACCGGCAAGCTGGTGGTCGAGGTAGATCCCCGCTATTTCCGCCCCGCCGAAGTCGAGCTGCTGGTCGGTGACCCCACCAAGGCCAAGGAGAAGCTGGGCTGGGTGCCGCAAGTCGACATCGATGAGCTGGTCGAGATTATGATGAAGCACGACATCGAAGAAGCCAAACGCAACGCCCTCCATGCACAAAGCTGATAAAATCTATGTAGCCGGACACCGGGGAATGGTAGGCTCCGCCATCGTGCGGGGCCTACGGGCCCGGGGATATGAGAACATTGTGCTGCGGTCCTCTTCCGAGCTGGACCTGCGGGATCAGACTGCCGTGGCCGAGTTCTTTGCCGAAGAAAAGCCCGACTATGTGTTTCTCGCTGCCGCCAAGGTGGGCGGCATCGTAGCCAACAACACCTACCGGGCCGAGTTTCTCTTCGACAACCTGATGATCGAGGCCAACATCATCGATCAGGCCTACAAGCACGGGGTCAAAAAGCTGCTCTTCCTGGGTAGCTCGTGTATCTACCCCAAGTTTGCGCCGCAGCCGATGGAGGAGGTGCACCTGCTCACAGGTACGCTGGAGCAGACCAATGAGCCCTACGCGATCGCCAAGATCGCGGGCATCAAGCTGTGTGAAGCCTATCGCGATCAGTATGGTGCGAACTTCATCTCGGCCATGCCGACCAATCTCTACGGGCCCAACGACAACTATGACCTGCAAAAGAGCCACGTGCTGCCGGCCCTGATCCGGAAGTTTCACGAGGCCAAGGTCGAAGGGAAGCCCTCGGTCGAGATCTGGGGCGATGGCAGCCCCAAGCGGGAATTTCTGCACGTGGACGACCTGGCCGATGCCTGTCTGTACCTGATGGACAGCTATGACGAGAAGGAATTTGTCAACGTGGGCGTAGGCGAGGACATTAGCATCAAAGACCTGGCCCTGCTGATCAAAGAGGTGGTCGGCTATGAAGGCGAATTGGCCTTTGATACCTCCAAGCCTACGGGTACCCCGCGGAAGTTGATGAATGTAGACCGCCTGAAGGCGGCCGGCTGGACCGCCCGGATCGGCCTGCGCGAAGGCATCGAAAGCGTCTATGAGGACTTCCTGGCCAACCAGGCCAAATACGTGAAAGGCGAGCGCGTGGTGGCTTAAACATGTGATCGAACGGGGGGCGAAAAGCCCCCCGCTTTACATCCTTCGCCCGCTTTTTCCGCCGTTCTTTCTCCGTTTTGTTCTGTTCTATTTTCTGAGGCGCGCGCTGCCTGGCGCTCGGCGCAACAATTTGTCTTCCCACTTTCATGAAGAAGTTACTCATCACCGGAGGTTCGGGCTTCATTGGCACCAATCTGATCGCGTATTACGAAGGTCAGGACCTGGAGATCCTCAACCTGGACTGGAGTCCGGCCCTGGACCCCAAGCACGAGCCCTACCGGGTAGATGTCGACATCATGGACGCGGCCCGCGTCCTGGAGGTTTTTCAGGACTTCCAGCCGGATGCGGTCTTGCATCTCGCCGCCCGCACCGACTCGGACATCCACGAGTTGGATGGGGATATGGATGAATACATCCAAAACACCGAAGGCACCCAGCATGTGCTGGATGCCATCAAGGCTACGCCCTCTATTGAGCGGGCGGTGATCACCTCCACACAGTTTGTGTGTGAGGCGGGCTATATGCCCAAGCACGACAAGGATTACAAACCCTACACGCTCTATGGCCTCAGCAAGGTCATCACCGAGGAACGCACCCGGGAGGCGAATCTGGCCTGCACCTGGTGTATAATTCGCCCAAGTACGATCTGGGGTCCCTGGTCGCTCCGCTACCGGGATATTATGTTTCCCGTGATGCGCAAGGGGCTGTATTTCCACCCGTCCAAGAAGGACGTTTACCGTTCCTATGGCTATGTGGGGAATGTGGTCTTTCAGATCCACCAGGCCCTGACGCTGCCCGCCGAGAAGGTTCACGAAGAAGTCTTCTACGTGGGGGACGAGCCGGTCAATCTGCTGGAATGGGTTAAAACCATCGCCAAGCACCTGACAGGCAAGCCCGTACGCATTCTCCCGACCTGGCTCGTCAAGATGATTGCCCTTACTGGCGATGTCCTGACCGCTGTCGGTCTGCGCTTCCCAATCACCTCGGTCCGCTTCAACAGCATGACGCAGGACTACATCACCCCGATCGAGAAAACCATCCGGGTGCTGGGCCCTCCCCCCTATTCCATGGATGATGGCGTCAAGGAAATGGTCCGCTGGTATGATGAGGTGAGCGCCGACATCGTGAAGCCGCCTTTCCGCAAAGCCGTACGCCTCCCCCAACCTTCCACCACTTCTGTCCCCTCCTGATTCAGTTTTCCTGGTCTATGTCTAAGAAACCCGTCAAGGTCCTGGTCGTCGGTCAAACCCCTCCCCCCTATGGAGGGCAGGCCATCATGATCCAGAACATGCTGAACGCGTCCTACACGGACATCCGGATGTATCACGTCCGGATGAGTTTCTCGGCTGACATGGACGACATCGGGAAGTTTCAGTGGAAGAAGCTGTGGAAGCTTTTCACGCTGATCCTGAATGTCTACTGGGCGCGAATCCGCACCGGGGCCCGCACCCTGTACTACCCCCCAGCGGGACCCGATCGGGTCCCCATCCTGCGCGACATCGTCTTTCTCAACGCCACGCGCTGGCTGTTTCGACGGGTGGTGTTCCACTTTCACGCGGCAGGAGTTTCGGAGATGCACGATCAGTTTTCGGGTTTTACCCAAAAGCTCTTTGAGCGGGCCTATTTCCAGCCTGATGTCGCCATCCGGCTCTCTCCCTACAACCCTGAGGATGGCCGCGACCTTCACGCCAAGCAGGAAGTCCTTATCCCCAACGGCCTGGCCGACATGGGGGCGCCCTATCTAGCTGATGGCCAGGCCTCCCGACCGGGACCGCCCCGCCTGCTCTTTGTCGGAGTGCTACAGCCCTCCAAGGGGGTGCGGGTGCTGCTGGAAGCCGCCCATCTGCTGCACCAGCAGGGGCATGACTTTGTGCTGGAGTATATGGGCCGCTTTGAATCGCGGGCCTATCAGGCCGAGATCGAGGGACTGGTTGCGGAATGGGGCCTGGAGGAACACGTCCGTTTTCTGGGCGTGCAGACCGGCGAGACCAAGTGCCGCTCCTTTGCCCGCTGCGACATCTTCTGTTTCCCGACCTACTTCGAGTCGGAGACCTTTGGCCTGGTGGCACTGGAGGCCATGCAATTTGCCAAGCCGGTGGTGGCTACCCGCTGGCGGGGCGTACCCACCGTCGTCGCCGAGGGGGAAACGGGCTTTCTGGTTCCCCCCAAAGAAGCGGCGCCCCTGGCTGCAAAGATCGCCGAGCTCCTAAGCCAACCTGCCCTCCGGCAGGCGATGGGGCAGGCTGGGCGCCAACGCTACCTGGATCTCTTCACGGCCGAGCGCCATTATCAACTCCTGGAAGCCGCTCTGGCAGGCCGGGAACTCGCCGACACCCGCAGGGTGGAGGCTCCTTCTGTTGCATAGCTATCTTACACATATGTCCCAAGAGACAGCCGCTCCCCTTATTTCCATCATCACGGTCGCCTACAACGACCGGGACAACCTGGAGGCCACGATCAAAAGCGTCCTGGCCCAGGACTGCCCGGACTTTGAATACATCGTCGTAGACGGCAACTCCAGCGACGGGTCGCAGGCCCTGATCGAGCAATATGCCGCGGGCATCACCCGCTGGGTGAGCGAGCCGGACCGCGGCATCTACGATGCCATGAATAAGGGGACACGCCTGGCGCGTGGCACCTTTGTCAACTATCTGAATGCGGGGGACGTCTTTGCCGGCCCCCATACCCTGCGGGCCGTGCAAGCGGCCCTGGAGGCTCGCCCGGATATAGACGTGCTCTATGGTCGGGCCCTGAACCGCATGGAAGGTCCCGAAGAGGTGCGCTACGAAAAGGGCAAGCCCATCACCCGGGACACCCTTTTTACGGAAATCCCCTTCTGCCATCAGGCAATGTTCTTTCGCCGGGAGGTCTTTCTGAGCCAGGGTGGCTACGACCTGCAATACCGGGTGATCGCCGACTATGCCTGGACGGTAGGCTATGCCCTCGGTGAGCGCGGGCTGGAGGGCTTTCAATTCATGGATGAAGTCATCGTCGAGTATCTCGACGGGGGCTTCAGCTTCAAGAACATGCGCCTGGCGGCGCGCGAAAAGCTGCGCCTGGCGCGGAAGCATCATTCCGGCCGCTATCTGATCGCCAACTACATCGGCTTTGCGAGCCTGTATATCAAGTCGGTACTGATCCCGCTGATCGCCCGGGGCAACCTCCTGGGCGCCTACCGGCGGTGGAAATATCGCAAAGCCCCCAAACCGGCCACTTCCTGAGGACTACGCTTACCCCTTGAGCAAAAGCGATTCTACCCAATCGCCCCCCCCCAAAAAACAAGGCTGCACATGTCGACTTCTCTCCTGTTTCCGGATCTTCCATGGCTACATTTCGATACGGGTTCCCAGTTTCGACCCGATCAGATGATGGAAGTTACCTTTATCCAAAAGACGTTTCAAGCGATTGGGCAAGAGATGGGCCCGGAGCTGGATCATTATGAATGGTGGCTTTTTACCCATCAGCATGGCGAGGCGGTGCCCAAATGTCTGGATACGCCTGCGACCAAGCCCCGGATTCTTTTCTGGATGTCCGATGAGCACGGAAACATCCCCCACCATCTGATGGACAAGTTTCACGCTGTTTTTAAGGTGTACATCCCGGCAGAGACAGGCTATAAAAACCTGTTTCACTTCCCCCTCGGCTACAACAGCAAGCTCAAGGTCCTGCCTCCCAAGCCCATGAAGGAGCGGGAAATCAGTGTCTATTTCGATGGCAACCTGAACCGCAGCCGGGTATCGCTCTATAGAGCCTTATCACCCGTTTTCCGGCATATTCCTCATCGATTGGCTGTCCCCATGCTTGCGGTATTGAAGCGGATTCCCGGTGTGCTTCGGGTATCATTTTCGGACACCTTCCCTCAGGGGCTGATCCACTTTTATATCGGGTTTATGAAGGGAAGCATCAGCATCCCTCCCTATAGCGAATGCCTGGTCAACACCAAGATTGCGCTCTGTCCCGGGGGCTTTGTGAATCCTGAAACCTTCCGACATCTGGAAGCGCTCCGGGGCGGCGCGGTAATTATTTCTCCGAAACTCCCTCCCAAGTATATGTTTAAGGACAGTCCCATCATCCAGGTAGATACCTGGGATGAAGGGCTGAAGGTGGCGGCAGACCTTCTGAAAGACGAAAATCGTCTGGAAGCCTTGCAGCAGGCCGGCTTACAGTGGTGGGAGGACGTTTGCTCCGAAGCGGGCACCGCCCGCTATGTGGCTCAGTCTCTGCGAGAGCTGGCCAAAGTTGTCTCGACTTAGCTTTATCACTTGGAATTGCTTCAGCCTATGAACCTACTTCTCTCAGCCTACGCTTGCGCTCCCAATATTGGGAGCGAGCCCGGCATTGGTTGGAACTTCGCTATGGAGTTGAGCCGCAACCCGAATAATCGGGTTACGGTGGTGACACGTATCATGAACCGCTCAGCTATACAACAATTCTTTTTAGAAGAGCCTCAGCCGGAAAACCTGGAGTTCTGGTATATGGACCTCCCACGCTGGACCTATTCGTGGTGGGAAGTTACTTCCCCGATTGAGCACATCTACTATTTCTTCTGGCAAATCGCCCTAAGGCGGTTTGTAAAGCAAAAAATGAAGAAGGGTCATACTTTTGACCTGATTCATCACATCACGCTCGGACTGTTCCGGACGCCGGTTTTCCTGGGAAATCTGGGCATTCCTTTTGCATTCGGGCCTATTGGGGGTGGGGAGAAAGCCCCTTTCCGTCTGCTCAAGGGCGTAGAGCGCCGCAGCATGATCAAGGATATGCTGCGTCACACGGTCAATGTTGTATCCAGCTACAATCCCCTGCTCAGACGGTCCTTTCGCCAGAGCAGCGTGATCCTATGCAAAACCAGTGAGACCCAGAATCTGATTCCCAAAAGATATCAATCCAAGTCCCACATTGCCCTGGAACTCGGTATCCCTGAGGCCCGGCCGGCCGTCCATCGCGAAACGGGCCGTCGGGCCCGGAAGCTGCTCTACGTGGGGCGAATGGAATACTGGAAAGGCATCCACCTGGGCATTGAAGCCTTTGCCCGGCTGCGGACCACTCAGCCTGAGGTGGAGTTTACCATCATCGGCGGTGGCAGTGACCTGGAATGGCTCAAGTCAAAGGCTCAGGAACATGGCGTGCTCGACCACATCCAATGGATAGACCGGGTACCACAGGCACGCTTGTTTCAGATGTATCAGGACTACGACTTACTGCTGTTTCCCAGCATGCACGACTCTAGTGGCGGCGTGGTCCTGGAGTCTCTCCATTTTGGTCTGCCGGTGATCTGTTTGGATTTGGGAGGGCCAAAGGAGATATTGGATGAACAGAGTGGCCTGGTGGTATCCACCCACAAGAAAAATGAGTCTGAAGTGGTAGACGGGCTCGTAGAGGCTGTATCGCGCGTCATAGATGATGTTCCGTTCTTTGTCTCTCTACAGGAAGGGGCCCTCGCCCGGGCGGCCCAGTTTACCTGGCCCAAGGTCGTCGCACAAACGTACCAACTGATCGCGTCTTCGCAGGTCCTGCCTGACCAGGTCAAGCCTGATATCCTCGTTCACTAAGCTTTAGCCCGGCCAGATCTCCTGGCTGGGTGCTGATTTTATGGACAATAAGCCCTTATCGATTTATCCATTCTTTCTGATCGTACTGGTTTTGAGCCTGATCAACCCCAGCTCGGGTCCGTTTGGGCACCCTATTTTTGAGCTGGTGCCTCTGGCGGCCCCCTTGCTGGGGACCCTGCGATACATGATCGCCGGGACCAGCCGAATCTACAGTTTCCATGTCTGGGACAGGAGAGCAGGAGGCATTGTTCTCATCTTCCTTGCGCTGATGATCATCAGCATCTTTCGATCAAACAGCTTCCTGTTTTCCACGGTTTCGATCCTGCGGCAGGTATTGCCTACGGTCTTTCTGTTCACCTTCGTCGTCTATTTTGTCAACCGGGCCTTTTCTGAAGGGAAGGCCTTTGAGGAGGTCGCCAACCGCATCATCTACACAACGCTGATCTTCCTGTCAATCTTTGCCATCATGCACGTACTGGCCTATCTGGCCTTTCCTAATTTTGGCTCGACCTATGGCGAAGGCAAGCTCTTTTCGATGTTCAAGATCAACCTCCGCAAGCGAGACTTTCCCCTCATAGGAGAGGCACACCCCAATGCACTCGGCATCGTGATCGGAGGGACGTTTTCGACCCTGCTATATGGGTTTTTGAGCATGAAAAACGCTCCCCGCTGGGGACGCATCACGATGATGGCGGGTATCGCATCATCCGGCTTCATCATCCTCGCAGCCGACTCGCGCGGGACTTTCCTCAATGCCGCGCTGATCCCCTCCATCATCTACGGGCTCCGGCGGCTCTCTATGCTACGGCTTTCGCTTGTTATCGTAATTGCCCTGCCCGTTCTGCAGTTTCTCATGCTATTTCTGTTGTCCCAGTACGGAGACAGCGATCTGCTCAAGAACTTTTCGCGGGGCGACAACGACTTGGCCACTGGCAACTCCCGCGCTTTTATTTACAAGGCCTGTGCCGACGATCTGGCCGACTTCAAGGAGCAACACATCTTTGGGTATGGACAATATGGCCCCTATGCCGCAGGCGTATCACGCTACTATATCGATAATTTCGGGGCGGGCGAAAAGCTCTCCAAGGAGCGCAAGCTGCTCTCCTCCATCTCTCACAACTCAGTCTTTCAGGTGATATTTGATGCGGGCTATGTAGGAGCATTTTTCTTCCTGGCCACCCTTTTTGTGCTCATGAAGCGGATCCTCCATCTCTACCGGGAGGGGCTGACAGCCATACTGGCCTTCCTCCACTTTTTCCTATACTTTGCCTTTTCTGGTATCACGGAGTCTGCTCTGGGCACCTACAACTTCACTTATTGGTTGGTATTTATCCTATTTGTGGGGCTGACCCTTATGCTGGCGGGCAACTACAGGCGGGTCGTTCTCTATCCGCCCAAGTCATACGCCACCACAGAAGACGCCTATCCGGCCCTTTCCCATTGAGAAATCACGCACACACATGCATCAGGACTGGCTCCCCGCCATCGTAATCATCGCTTATAATCGTGCCCACTCTCTGTCCCGTATCCTGGGGTCCCTTTTGCAGGCTCAGTACCCCGAGGGGGTCCAGGTTCCGCTGGTCATCAGCATCGACAAGGGAGACAACGCCGACGTCTTGTCGGTGGCAGAATCCTATACCTGGCCTTACGGGACCAAAGAGGTCATTTATCAGTCTGAAAACCTGGGGCTGAAGGCCCATGTCCTTGCTTGTGGGGACCTGACCGAGCAATATGGAGCCGCTATCGTCCTGGAGGATGATCTCTACGTCTCCCCGTATTTTTACCAGTATGCTCGACAGGGCTTGGCCTTTTACGCAGACCAGCCCGGGATTGCAGGGATCTCTTTATACACCCATCGAGCCAACGTACACGCCAACAATCTGCCTTTCATTCCTATCCAGGATGGGAATGACGTCTTTTTCATGCAAATGCCCTCCTCATGGGGACAAGTCTGGACCCGGGCCTGGTGGAGACCCTTCCGCACCTGGCTGGAGACACATGGGGAAATAGCCCCCGAAGAGCGTATCTCCGATTTCGTACGTTCTTGGCCTCCCTCCTCCTGGCTAAAGCACAAGATCCGCTACCTGGTAGATCGGGATCTGTACTACGTGTACCCCCGCATCTCGCTGGCCACCAACTTTGGAGACAGTGGGACCAATTTTGTCATGAATAGTACGGTCTATCAGGTGCCCATTCTTCGCGGGCCTATGTCCTGGCGCTTGGTCTCCCTATCGGAGGCCTATGCGCGCTATGACTCCTTTTTTGAATGGGACCGGAAGCAGCTGGCCCGCTGGATGCCAGACCTGGCCGGGGAGACGGTAGAGTTTGACTGCTATGGCCGCAAAAATCACGCCCAGTATGACGCCCAGCAATGGATGGTCGTGGCAAGTGACACCCCCCTCCCGCAAGCTGCCCAGGCCTTTGGCCTGGATTTGAGACCTTTCGAAATGAATCTGGTCGAGCGCATATCCGGACAGGTCCTTTTTCTGATCAGGCGACAAGACCTTCCCGCCACGGTGTCGGCGCAGCGGGTCCTGCAACAATACTACTATGAGCAGATCCCGCTAGGCACCGCTGGTCAGCTCACCCAGAAACAACTCAAAAACAAATTTGCGCACTATCTGAGGCGCATCTAGACACCAATAAATCTCGTGATTCGTTGGTCTTATCTCTTCATTGTGTCCCACACTATTTATCATGCGATTTTTCCTGTATGCCATAGCTCGTTTCCCGCTTTTTCACTGGCTTCGGTGGCTCAGCATTGTTCTTACATACAAGTATCGGTTTCGGGGCCAAAAGCTCTACATCAGTTGGGCTTGCGTGGTTAAGAACTGCCGATTTGGTTATAGTAACCACATTTCGGAGCAGAGCATCCTGACCAACGTAGACGTCGGCGACTTTTCCTACATCGGAGCTCGCAGCCATCTGAACAATGTTACCATTGGCAAATTTTCTTCGATTGCTCCCAATGTGAAAGCGGGGCTGGGAACCCACCCCTCGCGGGGCTTCATTTCCAGCCACCCGGCTTTTTATGCCCCTTCATACGGCCTGGTAGAAAAACAAGCCTTCGAAGAGTATCACCAAACGACCATTGGCAATGATGTATGGATCGGTGCCAACTCTACGCTTGTAGATGGGGTAACGATCGGGGATGGGGCCATCATCGGGGCGCATGCCGTCGTCACCAAAGATATCCCGCCCTATGCAGTAGCGGTAGGGGTCCCGGCCAAGATTATCCGGTACCGCTTCTCCGAGGCGGAAATCAAAAGGCTACAGGCGCAGGCCTGGTGGGACAAGCCTCTATCCTGGATAAAAGCGCATGCCGAGCAGATGCAACATGCGTCAGAATACCTACGCACGGTCGCTGCCCCAGAACGCCAAGAAAGCACGCCAAAGGCCTGAATCTCCACCCATAGCCAAAAAGGGAACCTCCCTTTCTATGAACAAACTGTTCGATAAAGCCAAAGCGCTGCTCAACCGCCAAGGGGAGAGCGGCCTGAAATACCTGATCAATACCAGTTGGGTATTTGCGGAGCGTATCCTGCTGCTGGGGACCTCCTTTACGGTGGGCATCTACGTAGCCCGATTTCTGGGGCCTACCCAGTTTGGCACCCTGGCTTATGCCCTGAGCTTCGCCCAGTTATTTGCCGCGCTGGCCAACATGGGTCTGGACCGGATTCTGGTCCGGGAGTTTGTCAACCAGCCGGAGTCCAAGGACGCGATCATCAGCACGTCCTTCCTCCTCAAGCTGAGCGGGGCCATCGTGGCGATCGCTTTGGTTGCCCTCGTGACCTCGGGCCTGGGCAACGATCCTACGACCATTCTATACATCGTCATTATCGCCAGCGGCAACATCTTGCAGGCCTTTTCGGTCCTTGATGCCTTTTTTCAGTCCCAGGTTCAGGCCAAGTATGTGGCGATGGCCCGCTTTTGGGCCAGCCTGACGGCAACGGGGATCAAGTTTGCCCTGGTCATGGCCCAGGCGCCTCTGGTAGCCTTTGTCATCATCTATGGGGTGGAAATGAGCCTCTTTGGGCTCGGCCTCCTTCTTCAGTACTTTCGGGTACATAAGCACCTGTGGCAGTGGCGCCCCAGCAAGGCCCTCGCCCGCACCCTGATGCGGGATTCCTGGCCCCTGATTCTGGGCGGCTTCATGATCGACTTCTATTCCCGGATCGACCGCATCATGATCAATGAGATGCTGACTGCGACCGAAACCGGGGAGTATGCCGTCGGCATCAAGCTGTTTGAGACCATATCCTTCCTGCCGGTGGTACTGTGTACCTCCCTTTTTCCGGCGATTCTCAACGCCCGCAAAGACGACCTCAAAAAATACCAAAACCGCCTGCAGCAGCTCTACTCGCTGATGTCGGCCTCCGCCTGGGCAGTGGCCCTGGGTCTGTCGCTGACGGCCGCATGGCTGATTCCCTTTCTCTACGGGGAGGAGTATCAAGCAGGGGTGCTGGTGCTACAGATCGTAGCCTTTACCCTGGTACCGATCTCTATGGGACTGGCGCTGAGCCAGTACCTTATCGCAGAAAACCTGGTCAAGATCGATATGATGCGCAAGCTTGTCGGAATGGTGACCAATGTAAGCCTGAACTTCTACATGATCCCCCGCATGGGGATCGTTGGGGCAGCCTGGGC
>RFHL01000464.1 GCA_003696875.1 Bacteroidota bacterium
AATCATTACTATTTAAAATGGCGATGAGCCAGTTTTTTTAGCTGATTTTCTTGACCTTTTACACGGTTCATGCTGAGCGAAACGAAGCATCTCATGTGTCCAAATAGATCCTTCACGGGCGCCTTTCGGGCTGGCTCAGGACGATATTCAAACACGTGATAAACAGTCGATTAGAGAACAGTCTTTCTCCGCTTATCCAAAACTCACGGTTCTTTACTGAAAATTCGGAATGCAGAGCATGATCACCGGCCTCAACCTGTTCTTGTACCCCGGAGTTTCAGCCCGGACGAGGCCCATGTCCCGGCCTGGAAGTCCGTATTAAAATCCTCTGGCCGGGCTTGTCCCCTGAAGCAGCCTCATTCTTGGCTAGCTCCGAGGGTGCACGTCCAGAGCCGCTGGTAGAGGCATATCCATCCAAACAAAAACCCAAAACAGCCCGGCTTGCGCCGGGCTGCATCATCTTCAGGGGTGACCCTGGCGCTTAGGCGGTGAGGTCCTTGACCTCGGCGCCGGGGGCGTTATTCTTCACCGACTCTATGCCGTTCTTGGCGCCGGACTCGGTGGCGTACATTTGGCTCTTGCCGATCACCTGATGGTTGGCGGCTTTGAGGCTAAAGTGAAACTTGCCATTGGAGGCGGTCTTCATTTCGAAGCGGGCATCGTCGGCGGCATTTTTCTTGACCGACTCGACCCCGTTCATCGCGGCCGACTTGGAGGAGTAGCCTTCGCTGGTGAGGATCACCTGGCCATTCTTGGCCTTGAGGCGGAAATAGAATTCGCCGCTCTTTTCGCTTTGATACACTTCAAACATAGTCCTTGGATTGGATTGAAAGATGCAGGATACAGAATCGTTTAGGCGTTTTCCTGTTAGGCCTATAAATAAGCAAATTTTTACCTTCTTTCCACACCCGGGCTAGCTGGAATAGACGCCGAAAGCGGTTTCCTCGTCCAATTCCTCCGCCTCGGCATCCTCGGCGGCGGCTTCGTCTTCCCCGTCCCGGGCATCGAGGGCCCCGTGGGTCGGGTCCCGCCCCAGGAAATAGTCCTCGATAAAGTCCCAGCGGGCGCTGTCCTCCATCTCGGTCGTGAAGAAGTACTCCATCAGATCAAGGGCCATGGCCTGCCGCTGCTGGTTTTCCTTGATGACGGTGTTTTCGTACTCGCTGTTGGCGAGGGAGATCAGGGCCTCGGGATCATTGACCCGCACAAAGATGCGGGCATGCTTGCCGCCGGCGAGCTCATAGCTCCCCATTTGGAAGGTTTCCAGTAGATAGGCAAGCTTGAGCGTGCGCATGTTCTTGGCCGGGTCGGTGGTGACATAGCCGGTATAGACGCGGTCGTCGTCTTTGGGGAAGAGCTGCGTCCACTTCTTGGCCAGGCTCTCCTGCACCTTGCGGTAGGCCCGGTCATCGAAGCGCATGGAGGGCTCACCGCCGGCGTAGCGCTTGAGTTGCAGAAAGGTATCTACCTCAGGCTGTTGCCGTCTGCGGCCCCTCTGCTGCCCAAAACTCTGCGGCATGCCCGCATAGAGTGTCACCATCAGGTCAGTCACCCGCCGGCGCAGGCTGTCGTCGGGGATGCTCTCCACCAGGGCCTGCTCCAGCTGCGGGCGGGTAAAGTAGGTCTGCGGCCCAAAACTTACCAGCGCCGCCTCCAGGTGCTTGAAGTAGCCATCGAGCTCGGCCTGTACCTCGGCCCGGTCCCGGGGCAGGCGCACCGACAGCTGCAACTGCGGCAGCACGTGCTCGTTGAGCTCACCAAAGAGTTTTTTCTCAAAAAATTTCTTCTGGGCGATGGGAAAACTCTCTTCCCGGAAATGTGTCTCCCAGATCTTGTCGAGCCGCAGTTGGTAGATGGCGCCGCCGCCGCCAGCCTTCTGCTTCATGATGGGCTTTATGTTGTAGCCGGCCGGCACGGCGAGCTTGCGCGGGGCTTTGGGGGCCGAGGGTTCGGCCACCTTCTCCGCAAACTCCCCAAAAAGGTCCATAAACTCGGCTTCCCCCTCAGGCGCGATGCGGGCATAGGCGATGGACGACAGCGCCCGCGGGCGCACCAGTAGCACCGGATAGCCAAAGCGGGTTTCCAGGTCCTTTTCCAGCAGCAAAAGGGCACTTTTTACCTTCTGATCAATGTCGGCTTTGGGGAAAAGGTAGGTAAAGTCCTCCACCGACACCTCCAGGTTGGCGGTGTCCTTGAGCTGATAGGTGGCGGCCAGCTTTTGCAGCATCAGCCTCACCTGGTATTGGCGTATGGCCGAGAGGGCATTCAGGATGCGGGTAAACTTCAGGTCCTTGGGGTGAAAGTCGACCTTGGTGATCCCCTTCAGGCCGGGGTCGCGGGCGACCCGGCCCACCTCCTGCACATAGTCGGCGAGGTTGCCCGAAGGGGCGTGGTGGTAGATCACCTCAATGTCCTGGATGTCGATCCCCATCCCGAAGGCCTTGGTGGCGAGGATGGCCCGCAGCTCGCCGGCCTTGAAGCTGTCGGCCACCCGCTTGCGCTCGGTCTGCGATACGCTGCCGTAGTACTTGCCCGTCTTGCGGCGGGCGGCGGGCTCCAGCAGCTCAAAGGTCTTGACGATCTGATTGGTCCAGGGATAATAGACAATCGTCTTGGTACCAGCCGATAGGTAGGCTTCGACCCGGGTTTTGGTCTGTTTCAGCTTGGCCTGCTCATGGTTGTCTTCATAGTCAAAAGCCTCAATGTCAAAGACGATCTCATCGCGGCGCACATTGCCGATGAAGAGCTTGGCGATGCGCATGTTGAGGCTGGAGACGGTGT
The DNA here is from genome assembly GCA_003696875.1 of Bacteroidota bacterium. Classification (GTDB taxonomy): domain Bacteria; phylum Bacteroidota; class Bacteroidia; order J057; family J057; genus RFHL01. The sequence goes on from RFHL01000464.1 coordinate 2,782, forward strand.
CGAAGACCAGGTCCTGCGCGCCGCCGTAGGCGGCGGTAGCCGTCAGCGCCACGATCGGAAAGCGCGTGGTGGCATGCGAACGCAGCTTTCGCAGGTAGTGGCCCAGGTACCAGTAGTCGACCCGGAAGTCGCGGCCCCAGGTCGTCACGAGGTGCGCCTCATCCACCACCAACAGGCCCAGGGGCCGCTCGCCCACAAAGTGGGTGATGGGATGCGCCAGCAGCAACTCCGGCGAGAGGTAGACGATGGAGATTTCGCCTTGATGGATGCGGTGCAGGGTATCCTCCCGCTCCTGCAGGGAGATGTCCGAGTTGATGAAGGCCACCTCCTGCACGCCCCGCTCCTGCAGAGCGGTCACCTGGTCATACATGAGGGCCTTGAGCGGCGACACCACGATGGTGATCGACTGATGGTGGCGGGCCAGATAGAGGGCTGGAATCTGGAAGAGCAGCGACTTGCCCGCCCCGGTGGGGGCGGTGAGAAAGAGGTCCGTGTAGGGCTCCCCCTTCATGGCCTTTTCGGCCTGGGTCACGATCGATTCGATGACCGTCCCCTGGGTCAGGTTTACCTTTTCCCGGTCGCGGTCGGGCTGCGCATAGAAGCGCAACGCCCGGAAGGAGTCGCTCTGCCAGTGCTCCTGCAGGATGGCCCGGAAATCGTCGCGAAAGTATTCCTTGTGGCGGTCCACCTTGCGCAGCAGCGTCAGCTGCCGGCCGTTGAGCTGAAACAGGTGCAGCAGCAGCCGCAGCTCCTGCATCGTGGCTTCGAGATTGCGCACCAGGGCGCTGGGGTCCACCACCAGGGTTTGCTGCTCGGGAAGCGCCGTTGCCTCGCCTCCCAGCAGCTGCCACTTGAAGCGGTAATAGGAGCCATCGACGGAGGGGAAGGTCAGGGGA
>RFHL01000041.1 GCA_003696875.1 Bacteroidota bacterium
ATGACCACCGCTTCCCAAAGAAACTGGCCCAGGATGTTGCGCTTGGTGGCCCCAAGGGCCTTGCGCAGGCCAATCTCATTGGTACGCTCGGTAACGGAGACGAGCATCACATTGAGCAGGGCCACCGAGGCCCCAAGCAAGGTGATGAAGGCGATGAGCTGGGCGGCAATGGTCACCGCCTTTAGCTGGTCCAGCAGTTGGGTGACAAACTCGTCGCTCTTGGCGACAGAAAAGTTGTCTTCGTCGGTGGCACGTAAGCCCCGAGCCAGGCGAAACTGACCGCGGGCTTCCTCCATGATGGGCGTGATCTGGCTGGCTTCCTCCACGAAGACATTCAGGGTCAGCGACCCCAAGTTGGGGTCTTTGTTGCGCAGGGTACTGATGGGGATAACCACCGAGCGATCAGCCCCGGACATGCCCGTTGTCCCCATTTTCTCAAAGGTGCCGATGACCTTGTACATTTGCCCGTTGACATTGACAAACTTCTCCAGGCTTCGCTCAAAAGGCATGAGTTTTTCCTTCACCTCATACCCCAGGACCACCACGTTACGGGCGAGGGCTACATCTTCCTGTGAAACGCTACGGCCTTCCAGGAGAGAAAAGCGAGCCGTCTGCAGGTAGTTTTCGTCCACCCCGTTCAGGCTGATATTGGGGTTGGTGGTTTCATCCCGGTATTTCACCTTGGCCCCGCCACCGCCCGAGCCGGTGATCGATACGGGGGCAAATTGCCCAAACTGAGCTTTGAAATCGATCGCTTCGCGGTAGGTGATCGGCGGAAATTTTTGCGGCCGCCGGCCGCGCCGCCCACCGATGACGATTTGCGAGGAGCGGTTTTCGATCCGGAAGGTATTGGACCCCAGGGAGGAAAAGCTGGAAGCCATACCGGTCTTGATCCCCTCAATAGAGGTCATCACCACCACCAGGGCGGTGATGCCCAGAGCAATGATGAAGATGGTCACCCCGGCCCGGAAAAGGTTGGCGCGGATGGCAGCCAATGACTGGTTCAGATTCAGAAGGAAGCGCATGGAAGGGGCAAAATGTGAGCCCTCAAGGTAAGCAAATGCCGCTGGCTTACCAATAGATAGGCAAGCTGCACCCGCCCTTTGGTGAGAGGCAGGGGCAAAAGGCGGAGGCGGGCTGCTCCGCCCGGGATTACGGATTTCGGATCGATAGCCTAACGAGATCGGGTAGGAACCGAGCGGATCAACCACTGATGGGGGTTGAGGAAGGTCTCTGGCATTTTGAGGATCAAAAACTGGAGCAGGCTCTCGCCGCTGCGGGGATCGGTCCATACCTGTCCCAGCTGTTGCTGGGCGGAGACATACTCGCCCGTTTGCACGGTCGCTCCCTGCAGGCCAGCATAGACGGTGCGGTAGGCCCCGTGCTCCACGATGACCACCTGCCCACTGAGGGGCAGGCGTTGGACCCCGCTCACACGGCCGCTGTGCACGGCGCGGACCGCCTGGCCCTGGGCGGTGCGGATGGTAATGCCATCGTTATTGACCTGGTTGCCAAAGGCATCCTCGGTTTTGCCAAAGCCCTGGACCACGACCCCCCGGCTCGGGGGTACCGGCCAAGGGAGCATGCCCCGGTTGACGGGAAAAGAAGCGGCATAATCGTGTTCTACCTCCCCGGCGGTGGTCAGAATGGTGTTTTCCGTATCGCGAATCAACTGCCGCAGGCGGGTTTCCTGCTGGCTGAGCTGCTGCTGGTACCCCCGGACAGTTCGCTTCGCAATCAGGTCCGGGGG
>RFHL01000465.1 GCA_003696875.1 Bacteroidota bacterium
CACGCCCTCATCATCATGACGGAAGTTGGGGACTTGAGGAAGGGCCTTTGCGGAGGTTTTCCGGTGAAAAGAAGTCCCATCAACGTCCCCAACGATGAACAAGGAACTTCGAACCTATCGATAGGGAAAGTTACGGGCAATCTTGCGGCTCACGGTGGCGACGACCTGCTCGGCGGGATTGTGCCAGGTGGCGCTGCGGTCCACAGCCATCTGCCAGATCAGGTCGCCCTGCTGGGCGCTGAAGATGGCGCAGCTGATGCGCAGGTCGGCGCTACGGACGGGGGCGTAGGCGGGCCAGGGAGCGCCGTAGGGGTGGTGGCGGTAAGCCTGGCGTACTACGCTCTGGCCTACGTTGAGGCCGAAGGCCATGGCGTCGGACATGTAGCGGACTTCCTCGACATGCATCTTGACGACGGCGTCTACACCCAGGGCCTCGGCGAGTTCGGCGGGATCCATGCGCCAGGATTCATGGAGGGAGATCTGCTGGTCGTGCAGGCGGGCGAGGGTGCGCTCCACGGGCTGGACCTTGACCTTGACGCGGCTGTTGGACTTGCGTAGCAGGGCATCATAGAGGGCGCGGTGGTACATCCGGCTTTCGCCCTGGTCGATGGCGCGGATCTCGGCCTGGGTCAGGTGGTCGGGCAAGGGGCCGGCGTAGCTGATCTGAGGGGGAAGGATGGCGATCTCGCGGTGTACCTGGGCCTCGAGTTCGAGGTCGGTGGAGCTGTAGCGGGTGGTGCTGCAGGCGGTCACGAAGAGGCTGAGCAAAAGGGCGGCGAAAAGGGGGATGGACTGTTTCATGGCGGTTTTGAAGAATGAAGGAAGGATCGTTTGGTTTCTTCAAAATACCGCCAAGACCGGCCGAGGGATGCAGCCGGAGCGGTGGATATGAACAGGCGTGTGGGATGGAGGCCCAAGCGTGCGCCGGTCAGGACGCAAACTGCATCTGGTAGAGCTGGTGGTAGGCCCCTTCCTGGGCCAGCAGGCTCTGGTGGGTGCCTGACTCGATGATCTGCCCTTGCCGGAGGACCACGATCTGGTCGGCTTTCTGGATGGTGGACAGGCGGTGGGCGATGATGATGGAGGTGCGGCCGGCCATGACGGTCTCGATGGCCCGCTGGATGATCTCCTCGGACTCGGTGTCGATGTTGGCGGTGGCCTCGTCGAGGACGAGGATGCGGGGATCGTACACGAGCACCCGGGCAAAGGCGATGAGCTGCCGCTGCCCGAGGGAGAGGGTGGCACCCCGCTCGCGTACGTGGTAGTCATAGCCGCCGGGCAGACGGGAGATGAAGTCGTGGGCGCCTACCTGCCGGGCCGCCGCCTCGACGGCAGCCTGGTCGATGCCGGGATGGTTGAGGGAGATGTTGTCGAAGATGCTGCCGGAGAACAGAAAGACATCTTGCAGAACGACCCCGATGAGGGAGCGGAGATAGTCCCGATCATAGGTACGGATATCCTGCCCATTGATCAGGATGCGGCCTTTCTGGACCTCATAAAAGCGGCTCAGCAGATTGATGATGGTAGTCTTGCCAGACCCCGTGGAGCCCACGAGGGCGACCTTCTCGCCAGGGCCTACGTGCAGGTTGATGTCGCGCAGCACCCAGTCGGGTTCTTTGTAGGCAAAGTGTACATGGTCAAATTGTAGCTCGATAAGCTCGCTATGCCCTGGCGTGGTGCGCCCCTCGCCCTGGTCAGGGATGGTTTCCTGGGTGTCCATCACCCGGAAGATGCGCTCGGCGCTGACCATGCCCATCTGCAAGGTGTTGAACTGGTCGGCGAGGATGCGGATCGGGCGAAAAAACATGTTGACAAACATGATGAAGGCGACCAACTCGCCAAAGCGCAGGTTGGCCTGGACCACCTGGCTGGCGCCGTACCAGACCAAAATGCCGAGCGTGAGGGCGGTGATGATCTCCACCACCGGGAAAAAGACGCTATAATAGAGGACCGAGCGGACATTGGCCTGACGCAGTTGCCCGTTGATGGTGGCAAATGCGGCTTGCTCCTGTTTTTCCCGATTAAAGATGTGGACGATCTGCATGCCGCTGATGTGTTCTTGCAGAAAGGCATTCATCTCACTCACGGCTTTGCGCACCTGCTGAAAGGCCACCTTGACCTTGTTTTTGAAGACGATGGTGGCAATGATGAGCAGCGGCAAGGTGGTGAGTACGGCGAGGCTAAGTTCCCAGCTCACGTAAAACATCGCGATCAGAATGGTGATCAGCTGAAGCATCTCTCCCAGGATGCGGACCAGCCCGGAGGAAAAGACGTCGTTGAGGGTCTCAATGTCGGAGATGGTGCGGGTCTGCAGGGTGCCGATGGGGGTCCGGTCAAAGTAGGAGAGGCGCAGTGAAAGGATGTGGCGGAAGATCTGGTCCCGCATGTCGCGGATGATGCTCTGGCCCAGCCAGTTGGTGAGAAACGTGTTGCCGTACATAACCCCGCCTTGCAGCAGCAGCAGCCCGATGAGGGCCGCGATGATGAGCCGCAGGCCCTGGGGATCGCCAGACAGGACCGGACCGTCAAGGGCATACTGAATCAGGACCGGTTGGAGTGGGGAGAAGATGGCCAGCAGAATGGTCAGCAGCAGTGCCAGGAAAAACTGCCGCCGGTAGGGGCGCACATAGGTGAGCAGCCGCCGGATGAGCTGGCGGTCGAGCAATTTGCCACTGACAGAGGGAGATTCAGCCACGGAAAGAGGGGTTTGGCCACTACACAGGAAGGCCGGTACAAAGGTGCAACAATGGCGGCATAGCTACAAATGAAGAAGCCAGGGGGCATCTGCCGTTGCCCTTTTTGAGATGTTTAGAGCCGATCCCGCAAGTGGGACTTCACTGCGCTCAGGAAGGGAAAGATCGGTCCCAAAGGGGCCTGAGAGAGCGGGAATTATTCTCACTTCTCGCTTCTGACCTCATTTGAGATGTTTAGAGCCGAGAAGCGAGATCGGCCCAATAGGGGCCTTTGAGACCGGGACTCTTTTTGGTCTCACTTCTCGCCTCTCGCCTCTCGCCTCTCGCCTCTCGCCTCTCGCCTCTCGCTTCTCGCTTCTCACCCAAGGTTTTCCTCCGAAACTTTCCTATCTTCCTGCTACCATGAATATTGCACGCCTAATCTTTCTATTTGCGGTGCCGGCCATGCTGCTGGCCGGCTGGGGCTGCACGTCGCAGCCCAGCCAGGATGATATCCTCGTCAAGCCCCGGTCGGGGCCTTTTCGCGTGGTGGTCACCGCCACCGGTGAGCTCCAGGCCAAGCGCTCGGTGCGCATCTACGGTCCCCGCGGAGGGCGCGGGGCGGGCATCTACCAGATGAAAATCCAGCGCCTCGCCCCGGAGGGCGAGAAGGTACAGGAGGGCGACTTTATCGCCGAACTGGACCGCAGCGAGCTGGTGTCCAAGCTCACTGAGCAGCAGCTTGCCCTCCAGAAGGCGGAGTCGCAGTACGAGCAAGCCGTCCTGGATACGGCCCTCACCCTATCTGAGGCCCGCGACAACATCGCCAACTTGCGCTATGCCGTACAGGAAAAGCAGTACGAGCTGGAGCAATCGAGATATGAAGCGCCGGCCACCCAGCAGCGGGTCCGATTGGAGTATGAAAAGGCTGAGCGCACCTACCAGCAGACGCTGGCCAATTATCAGAAGCGTATCGCCCAGTCGGTGGCCCAGATCAAAGAGATCGAGTCGGACCTGAACCAGGAGCGTAATCGGTACCGGGAGCTGCGTGACCTGGAGAGGGAGTTTACTATCTATGCCCCGGCTGAAGGCATGCTCATCTATTTCCGGGAGTGGAATGGGCGTCGGCGCACCGCCGGCGCCATGATCAGCCCTTGGGACCCGGTGGTGGCCACTCTGCCAGACTTGAGTGAGATGGAGTCCCTTACCTATATCAATGAGGTCGACATCCGCAAGATCCAGGAGGGCCAACAGGTAGCCATCGGGCTGGACGCCATCCCCGGCAAGCAACTGAGAGGCACCGTGACGCAGGTCGCCAATGTAGGCGAACAGCGGCCCAACTCTGACGCCAAGGTCTTTGAGGTGGTGATTGCCATCACGGGACGGGACACCACCTTGCGGCCCGCGATGACCACCAGCAATGAGATCCTCATTGCCGAGAAGGCCGAGGCCCTCTCCCTGCCGCTGGAGTGTCTGCACGTGCAGGACAGCTTGAGCTATGTTTTTGTACGGGAGGGAGCCGCCACCCGGCGGCAGGAGGTGCATACCGGCCTGATCAACGACAATGATGTGGAGATCCTCGCCGGCCTGACGGCCGAGCAGGAAGTTTTCCTCTCCCTGCCGGCCGATACGGCCGGCTTGCCTTTCACCTTCCTGGATGCCCCCACGCCCGTGGCCGGCCGCTAGTCTCAACCTTATTGCCATGCTGCGCCGGTTGCTATACAACTTTGTGATTGCTTTGGAGGCCATCGGGCAAAACAAGCTCCGGGCTTTCCTGACCTCATTGGGGATCATCTTCGGGGTGGCCTCGGTGATCGCGATGCTGGCCATCGGCCGGGGCGCACAGGCCCAGATCCTCCAGCAGATGGAGGCCCTGGGGGTGAACAACATCATCATCGAGCCGATCGTGGAGCAGCAGGATGAGTCCTTGGAGGAACGTGAAGAGGATTCGCCGGACGAAGCCGGAGATGTGCCCCAGCGGTTTTCGCCTGGCCTGACCCTGGAAGATGCCCGCAGCCTGCAAGACTTGCCCTTTATCGAGGCCATCAGCGCCGAGGTGGTGCTGGAAACCTACGCCCTGCGCCAGGCCCGCCGCCGGAGTGTCAAGCTTGTCGGCGTGGACAATGCCTACTTTGAGCGGGGCGGCTTTTCCCTCCAGGAGGGGACCCTCTTTCAAGCGGTCCACCTGGAGACGTCGCAGCCGGTGTGCATCATCGGACATGATGCCAAGGCTCGCTTTTTCCCGACGGAGGAGGCCCTGGGTGCTCGCATTAAAGTAGGGGCCCACTGGCTCACCGTGGTGGGGGTGCTGGCGCCGCGCAGCATTGCGCGGGAGGTGCGCAGCGAATTGGGGATTCGCAATTATGATTTGGACATCTATGCCCCGCTGCCGACGGTCCTGCTTCGCTACACCGACCGGGCGAGGGTCACCCGCGACGACCTCGCGCGCGCCCGGCGCGAGGAGAGCGAAGACAATGGCGTCGAGCGGGTAGCGGTCAACTATCATCAACTGGACCGGCTTACGCTGCACGTCGCCGATACCCGCTACCTGTTTCATCTGGCAGAAATTACCCGTCGCCGCCTCACCCGTCGCCACAACGAGGTGGTGGATTTTGAGATTACCGTGCCCGAGCAGCTCCTGCAACAGAAGCAGGAAACGACGGCCATCTTCAACCTCGTGCTCGGGGCTATTGCCTCGATCTCCCTGATCGTCGGAGGCATCGGCATCATGAACATCATGCTGGCTTCGGTGCTGGAGCGCATCCGGGAGATCGGCCTTCGGCTGGCGCTGGGCGCCACGCAGCAGGACATCGTCCTGCAGTTTATGGGCGAGGCCGTGGCCATGAGCCTTAGCGGGGGGATCCTGGGGATCGTGCTAGGGACCACTTTCAGTCTGATCATTGAGCGCACCGCCGGCATTCCCACTATGGTGTCGCCCTATGCGATTCTGTTGTCCTTTTTTGTCGCCACCTCGGTGGGGCTCATCTTCGGCATTTATCCGGCTCGGCAGGCCGCCCGGCAGGACCCGGTGGTATCTCTGCGGTCGCAATAGGGTCAGGGGCTGGAGCAATGGGGCTTCGGTGTTTCTGGGTGCCAGCCGGCGGAAGCGGGTTGGGGCAGGCTTGGCCGGTTACATCCTGCTGCTTTGGATAAGCAGGCTGTGCCCTATGCAAGCCTTCCTACTTGGCGGACTTCCCCTTCCTCGTCTTACACATTATTGAAAATATTTCCGTTAATTGCACCGCCTGAAAACTACTTAGAACCCGTCGGGAAAAGGTAAACACTATTTTCTAGCTTTTTCCCTGACTCTGAGACGAAAAGAACGCCCATGCTGCCAGAGCACGAGACCCCGGAAATGCCGGAAAAGGACCTGGAAGTCCCGGAACAACAAGAACAAGACACGACCACTCAGGACGAATCGCAAGTCGATGCGCCGCAGGTCGAGGAGTCATCCGTAGAAAGCCCGGTCGAAGAAGCGACGGAAGAGGCCACCGAGGAATCGGCGGTGCCCCCGGCAGCTGAAGAGGAGGCTGCGCCCGAACCAGAGGCGGAGGAAGCCGAGGTCCCGGCAGAGGAATCGACCACCCCGGCAGAGGTGGCGGAGGGGGAAGCCGAAACGGCCGCCCCGGAAGCCGAGGCCCCGGCCGAGGAGCCCGTCGACCCCTATGCCGACCAGCCGGAAGAACTCAAGGCCTGGCTGACCCGGATTGATGAGGTGCTCGCCACGCCCGCCGGCGCGCAGCACCAGCTTACCCAGGCCACCGTCGATGACCTGACGGCTATCATGGAGTATTATAAGGAGGCCGAGGATGTGCTTCCCCTGATTCCTAAAGTAGGACTGGTCAAGCGCAGCTTTGATACCCTCAAGTTTAAAGAGGCCTTTTCCGAAGCCGATGGGGAGCAGTTCCTGGAGGCGCTGAAGGAGTTTAACGCCAAGCGCGTAGAGCGGGAAAAGGACATCTCTGAAGTGCGGGCGGAAAACTCCCGTCGCAAGCGCGAGTTGCTGGGCAAGCTCCGGGAAGTGGTGGAAGCCAAGAACCCTGAGCGTATCCAGGACGTGCGGGCCATTCAGGACGAATGGAAGCGCGTAGGCCCTGCGCTCAAAAATGACAGCGAAGAGCTGTACAAGGAGTACCGCGAACTCCTCGACGAGTTTTACCAGCTACGGGAGGTCCATTTCGAACTGATGGACTACGACCGCAAGCGCAACCTTGAGGAGAAGGAGCGCCTGATCGCTGAGGCCGAGTCCAGTCTGTTTCCCGCCGATGAGGATCTGGGCAAGCTGGAGGTCTGGAACGAGAAGATGGACTTACTCTCCGAGATTCAACAGCAGTGGAAAGCGGCTGGCCATGTGCCCCGGGAAGAAATGGATCGGATCAACGATAGCTACCGCAGCATCATTGACCGCTTTTTCGAGCTGCGGCAGGAGTTTCTGAAGGTCCTCGATGAGGCCCGCGAAGGAAACGCCACCCAAAAGGAAGCCTTGCTGGAGAAAATGGCTCCCTTCGCCGAGTTTACGGCGGACCGCCCCCGGGCCTGGAACGATGCCTCGCGCCAGCTGCGCGAGCTGCAGGAAGCCTGGAAAGCCATCGGTCAGGCCCCCAAGCGGGTCAACTCCAGCCTGTGGAGTCGCTACCGGGAGATCTGCAATACCTTCTTCTCCCGCAAAGCGGAATTCTTCCGCAAGTTGGACGAAGAGCGCACCCAGAACCTGGACCTCAAGCGCGCGCTCGTAGAGCGGGCCGAGGCCATCCTGGCCAGCGGAGATTGGGAAAAAGGTGCCCGCGAACTCAAGCAGGTGCAGCGGGAATGGAAAGCCATCGGGCCTGTGCCCGAGCGCCACTCCAACAAGCTTTGGAACCGTTTCCGTGAGGCCTGTGACCAGTTTTTCGAAGGCCGGCGCACGCACTATAAGTCGATGCACCAGGATGAGCACGAGAACCTCGCGGCCAAGAAGGCGCTGATCGAGCAGGTGCGCCAGATCAACATCGACGAACTAGGCGGAAAAGACGCCGCCATCCAGCGCGTCAAGGAAATCCAGGCCGAGTGGAAAGCCATCGGCAAGGTGCCCTACAAGCAAAAAGACACCATCTGGGAAGAATTCCGGAGCGAAGTCGACGCTTTCTTCGACGGGCTATCTGCCCGTCGGGAGGAGGTGCGCGAGTTTCGGGTGCGGAAGACCGTAGAGTCCGTTGAGGAGGATGAGCGCGACGGGGTAATCCAGGGAAAAATCGCCCGCATCCGTCGCAAGATTGAGGCCGCCCAGGAAAAAGTGGACCAGTACAGCATCAACATCAACTACATCTCCAAAGGGAAATCTGGGGAGCCCCTGCGCAAGCAGATCCAGGGTGAGATCGACAAGGAAGAGCGCCTGATCAAGGATCTGCGCAAGGAGATCAAGCTGCTGCGCCAGGCGCTGGAAGAGGAGAAAAAGGCCGAGGAGGAGAAAAAAGCCCAGGAAGCCGCCGCCGAAGCAGCGGCTGAGGAGACTGCTACCGAGGAGGTCGCGGCGGAGGAAACCGCCTCCGCCGAAGAAGCCGAGGCGGCTGAGTCCGAGGCTGAAGCCCCTGAAGCGGAAGCACCGCCTTCTGAGGACGAGCCCGAAAAGCCCGCGGAAGAGTAGCGATGATTGCTGATAAACCTGAACAAGGTTCTGACCCTACCGGGCCGGAACCTTGTTTGGTTTTTTCCTCATAAGAAAGGGAGGGCGGGCCGCTGACGGCTAAGAAGATTGAGGTTTGGATTAGTAGAGTGGTTTATTTCTTTAAATGTTTGATTGTCAGTACATTGTATGTCGGTCTGGGCCAGTCCGAAGGGCGCCGGGGAAAGATCTTTTAGGACACATGAGATTCTTCGCTTCGCTCAGGATGACAAGAGCCGATAAGAGCGACTCAGAGAAGGTTTTATCCTAAACTCACAATAAGTCATACGTCTGCTCCGCCCGCTCATATCTGCCCTCTCTCTTCTCTCTCCTACTTCCCCTTGGGGCGAAAGGCCTTGATCACGGCCGGGTCGGTTTCCAGGCGGGGACCGCCGATGAGGTCCACGCAGTAAGGCACGGCCGCAAAGATGGCGTCCAGACATTCGCGGATGGCCTTGGGGCTGCCCGGCAGGTTGATGATGAGCGTCTGCCCCCGGATGCCCGCCGTCTGCCGGGAGAGAATGGCGGTGGGGACATACTGCAGGCTCACGGCCCGCATCTGCTCCCCAAAGCCGGGGAGCATCTTTTCACAGACGGCCTCCGTTGCCTCGGGGGTGACATCGCGGGGGGCGGGCCCGGTCCCGCCGGAGGTGACGATCAGGCAACAGCCGTCCTCGTCGGCCATACGGGCCAGGGTCGCCTCGATCTGATCCTGTTCGTCGGGGATGACCGTGTAGACCGCTTCCCAGGGCGAAGTCAAGTATTCGCCCAGCGTAGCCCGAATGGCTTTACCCGGGATGTCTTCGTATTCGCCCCGGCTGGCCCGGTCCGAGACGTTGATGATGCCGATTTTGGCTTGCATAACAGGAGGGATTTTCTCAATAGAAAAAGGGGCTGTCCGTGGAAAGGCCAAGATACAGCCCCTTCCAGAAAGGCCCAAGGCCGGCCCCCTTATGGGAGCCGGCCTTGGGCAAATAAAAGGTGTGGGCAAGGATCAGGATTCGCCCATGAGGGTAGCATACTGCATACAGGGGCCCCGCCGCCAGCGCAGGCGGGAGAGCACCACCTGCCCGTTTTCTTTTTCCAGCTCGGCATAGAACTCAATGGTATCCGCACCTCCGGTGCGGGCATTGCGGTAGGTCACCTTGGCCACGCCGAATACCCGTAGCGTGCCATTGACCGAGCCATGCTTAGTGATTTTGTAGGTGCCGGCATAGGAGTGACTGGAGGCATTTTCCGGGCAACCTTTGGGCGGATAGAGGTCCGAAACATAGGTGCGCAGGCCATCTTCGATGGCGGCTTTGACCTGTTCGGATTCCGATTGTGCCGGAAGAACAGCCGGCAAGGCCATCAAAAGAGACAGAAGGAAGGTGCGAAACAATGACGGTTGATGCATAGGTTAAAGCAAAATGATTGGAATTAGAAAAGCAGGTATCGTATCATGATATAACTCTATGTATACGCATCCTATTGAGTGCAAATCAGGTCAATTTGCCCTCAAATCTTACGTCCACAGACCATATGTGCAACCCAAGCCCGTTAGAGGGGTACCCCTTTTCCTTCTTCCCTACGCTTATTCGTAATAATTCAACGGCTGGTACCCCAGCAGGCGGTCGCTGCGGTCGCCTGGCTGCCGGTGATAGACCAGGATCGAATAGAAGTTTTCCGACTCCGTATGCGGCCCCTCCAGGGGGCGAGGATCTGGCCAGGGATCGTCGCCGTGGCGCACCACATACTGGTAGTCGTAGATGCCTTGCTTGAGAAAAAAGCTGGCTTCGTAGCGGCGGCGCAGACTATCATATCGCATCTGGTAGGCGGGCATCAGCTGCCAGTCGCTGAAGCGACCAAAAACAAAGACTTTATCATCCGGGGGCAGCGGGGCGTCCACCTCCAGCGCAAAATGGTTGCGTACATAATCGGCCTGGATGTGGGGGCGCTGCCATTCGAGAACCCGAATGCCAAAACTGCCATTGCGGTCGCGCCGGGTCTGAAAGACGTTGCGGGCGCGGGGCTGGTCGGGGTAGAGAAACACGTCAAAAAACTGGGGGCGCTCTTCGATATCCTGAACCGATTCTGAATAAAGGCGGGTACTCTCAATCAGATGGCGGCGAAACTCGTTGCCGCTGTCGAAGGACTTGAGGAAGTCGATGTAGTATTCATAGCGGTTGTCTCCATAAAATCGGGGCTGCGGGATGCGCACGGCATTATCCCAGCGGAAATTTTGCAGCACCCGCACATCGAGATCCTGAGCGGGATTAAATATCTGCAGGCCCGGAGCGGTCAGTTCAAAGGAAAACTCGGTCAGCCGCTCGCGCTCAATCCGCTCCCCCAGCAAATACTTGCTGCTAATCGGGATGCGGCGATCCACCACCACAAAGCGGCGGGTGAGAACGAGGTCGTCGGGATTGTTGCCACGGTACACCTTGAGCAGGTAGTTGCCGCTCATTTTAAAGAACTCATTTTCCTGCGGAAAACGATAGGTGTAGTGGACGTAGGTCATCTTGGTGAACTCCGACCGCTGAAAGAGGTCGATGCGGTCCTGGGTAAAGCCCTCGTAAAACTCGATCGGCAGCAACGAACTGGGATTCCAGTTGGCGTCGCAGTTGATGAGGTCCACGTAAAACTCCGACTCGCGAAGGTCTTCCGGCAACAGCTCGTCAAACTCCAGTTCCAGGGGTTCGTTGCGCCCGAGGTACAGGACGGGATACGACTCGGCGACCTCCAGCTGGTGAAACTGTACGCTGTGAATGTTGGCGACATAGACATAGTCTTCGTAGCGGAGGGTGGGGCCACGCTGGTAAGCCGGGCGGCTGCGGGCGCTGTCTTCCGTGACGACAGGACAGGCGGTGAGCCAGAGGCTCAGCAGACCGAGGAGGATGCGAAGGGAGCTAGGCATAGGCGATGGGCAAATGGGCTCAGGGACGGTCCGTTTCCTGGAGGTTGTACACACAATAGGCCGGCGCAAAGCGTACTTCTCGGGTGCTGAGGCCCTTCTGGATGAGGCTTTGCCAGCGGTGGCGCGGGGTAAAGCGGGTCGGTTCTCCCGCCAGCCAGAGGTCTACGGGCAGGAAAAAATCATGATCGACCTCTTCCCAGCGATAGGCAAAAGTCGTTTTGCGGCCTTTTTTGCGGAGGCTGTAGGCCAGGAGGGGCGTATCGCCGGTCAGGTATTGCTTGAGCAGAGGGAGCACATTTTCGCCTAATTGCCACTGTAGATAGGAAGCGAGATTGGCGGCGCTGAGCGGCAGGTGCTGGCTCTGGAGCTCATGGGGCAGTCCTCGCAGGGCTTCGAACCAGCGGTCGTCATTATCGATCCAGCGCCGGAGCAGGTGCAGGTGGGCGGCACCCCGGTTACGGCCGGCGCAGGTAGCTTCGAGGTAAGCCTCAGCAGCGATGCTGCCTTCGTAGCGTTCGACCAGGAGGACTTCGGTGTAGGAAGCCAGCAGGTCATAGATCTGCCCGGCCTCGGTATCGTCAGGGGCAGGGTCGCCCAGCCAGTACCGCATCAGGCGACGGGCGAGGGCAGGAGAGAAGTCCGATCCGGTCGTTTCGGGTGGATTGGGCGGAAGAGACAAGTCCCGGTCGGCGGTCTC
>RFHL01000466.1 GCA_003696875.1 Bacteroidota bacterium
ATGACAAGCGCAAGTTTAAAGTGGAGCCTTCGCGGACCGTCTACGCCGGGGGGCAGCCGGTGGCGCTCAAGGGGCAGGTCTACGACGACAGCTATAATCCCGCGTCCGGAGTGGAGATAGAAGTAGTGGTAACTGACCCGGCCGGCAAGGAGACTGAGTATTACCTCAACGAGACCCGCCCCGCACAGTATTTCCTGGAGCTATTCAATCTGGCCGAAGGAACGTATTCCTATCGTGCCCAGGGGCGAAAAAACGAAGTGCCCGTAGGGGAAGATCAGGGGCAGTTTTCGATTGGGAAATCCAATGTCGAGCATTTTCAGCTACGGGCCGATCAGGGACTCATGCAACAGATGGCCCTGCGGAGTGGAGGCGCATTTGTGTATGCGCGCGATCTGGCGTCTCTGGGTGAGCAGCTACGAGACCTGCCGGGACTAAAGCCCCTGGTCGACTACAAGCGCAACCGGATCCCGGTGCGGACCTATGCCTGGCTGCTCGGAATCATCCTCGCCCTGCTCTCGGTGGAGTGGATCCTCAGAAAGTGGCACAGCCTGATGTAGCCGGGACGTCCGGCAGGCGACGCTGGGGGAGACAGGCGTGAACTATTTTGGCCCCTAAGCGTTTAGCTTACCAACGCATATATCTACGACCTATCATGAATATTGGCATCGTTTGCTATCCCACCTATGGGGGAAGTGGAGTGGTTGCGACGGAACTGGGCAAGGCCCTTGCCGCCCGCGGACATAAAATTCACTTCATTACCTACAACCGGCCCATCCGGCTGGATTTGTTCTCCGAGAACATCTTTTACCATGAGGTGCGGACCAAGGACTATCCCCTCTTTGACTTTGTGCCCTACGAATCGGCCCTGGCCAGCACCATGGTAGACGTGGCCCGCTACCACGATTTGGACCTGTTTCACGTGCATTATGCCGTGCCCCATGCCTCAGTGGCCTTCCTGGCCAAGCAAATCCTGAAAGACTATGACCGGGACGTGCCGGTGGTTACGACGCTCCATGGCACCGACATTACCCTGGTCGGGAAAAACAACAGCTACGAGCCGGTGGTGAGTTTTTCCATTGACCGCAGCGATGCCGTGACGGCGGTCTCCGAGTTTCTCAAGAAAGCGACCTACGACAACTTTTCGGTCAAGCATGACATACAGGTGATCTACAACTTTGTCGATCTGGAGCGATTCCGGCGACAGGATAAGGATCACTTTCGGAAGATGCTCACCTCCGGGGGCGAAAAGATCATCATCCATACCTCCAACTTCCGCAAGGTCAAGCGGGTACAGGATGTGATGCGCGCTTTTGTGCGCATCCGGGAACAGATCCCGGCTCGCCTGCTCATGGTCGGCGACGGCCCCGAGCGTCACGGCGCCGAGGAGCTCTGCCGGGAACTGGGTACCTGCCAGGATATCTATTTTCTGGGCAACCAGAATATGGTCGAGGAAATATACTCCATCGGAGACCTCTTTATGTTGCCCTCTGAAAACGAGAGCTTTGGCCTGGCTGCCTTGGAAGCGATGGCCTGTGGGGTACCGGTGGTGGCCTCCAATGCTGGTGGCCTGCCCGAGCTCGTCGTCGACGGCGTAACCGGCTACACCAGCGCCATCGGCGATGTAGAAGCCATGGCCCGCCAAGCCCTCGAAATCCTGGCCCCGGAAAACTGGACCCGGTTTTCGGAGGCCGCTTTCTCCCATGCCCAGGATTTTGCGATTTCCGAGATTGTACCCCAGTACGAAACCCTCTATCAGCAGGTGCTCAACAAATCATTTACCTCCGTGGTGTAACCCCACCGAGCTCGGTGGGGTATGAAAAAGGAACGCAGGACCCTGGTCCCTTTGCGTTGCCCCTCATCCCCTATTTATGAATGCACTCCTCTGGATACTGGCCTTTTTCGTTGGGACAACGGTGTTTTTTCGCCTCTTTGGGCGCCGGCTGATGCAGTATGGCTTGAGGCAGATCATGCGTCGCCTCATCAAGGACGCCGAGGCCCAGTCCCGTGCCTACCAGCGGAACTATGATGACGGCCGCGAGGCCCATGTATATGTCGATCAGGAGATCAAGGTCTCCGCGCCCCGCTCCGGGGGGCGCCGGGAGGTCTCCGAAGACGACATCGTCGAAGACATCGAATACGAAGACGTGCGCCCGCGCGAATAAAGAGCCATTCCCCTCTCTATGTCAGACCTTTACCTCCGCCCGCACGCCAAGGTCAACTTGGGCCTGCTGATTAAAGGCAAGCGTTCCGACGGGTATCACCTCCTGGAAACCCTGTTCTATCCTGTATACGATCTTCAGGATGAGCTATGGCTGCGGCCCTCCTCTCAAGCCGAGTGTACCCTGGAACTGGATGGCAATCCGCTTGATGGAGATGTATCGGACAATCTTTGCGTCAAGGCCTGGCGCGCGCTGCGGGCGCGGGTACCGGACTTGCCGGGCGTACACCTCCGGCTGACCAAGCACATCCCGGCCGGGGCCGGGCTGGGTGGGGGGTCCTCCGACGCCGCGTTCACCCTGCGGGGGCTCAATACCCTCTTTGACCTTGGCCTGGATACCGCCACGCTCGCCGAGATCGGAGCCCGCCTCGGGGCCGATGTGCCCTTTTTCCTGCACGACCGGCCCCTGATTGCCCGTGGCATTGGGACGGAGTTTGAGGCCATCGACTTTACGCTGCCTGGCGAACTGCGGGTCTTTCCGCAGGATCTGCACTCCTCAACCATAGCGGCCTACAAGGCGCTGGACTACCGGCGCTACGATCCCGCTCGCGAGCTGAAAAGCCTGCTGGCTCAGCCGCTGGAAGCCTGGCGCCATCACCTGCCCAATGATCTGGAAGATCCGGTGTTTGAGTTGTATCCCCAGTTGCAAGGGGTCAAGGAGCAGCTCTATGCACAAGGGGCAAAGTACGCTGCCATGTCTGGCAGCGGGAGTGCCTTTTTCGGGATCTTTTAGGTTAACCCGCCACTTTTCCAAAAGACATATGCCCGTACCGGAAAGGAGCCCATGCCCTTGATCGGGGCCGGTACGGCACTGAAGCGCACCGCCCGCTCTAAAACCCATCCCTTTCGCGTTTTGCAGGCGATCGACCTCACCGTTTTCGAGGGAGAATTGCAAATGGTCGTCGGTCC
>RFHL01000467.1 GCA_003696875.1 Bacteroidota bacterium
CAAAACCGGCTCCACCACGCGACGTATGTCGTCGCAATGCCCGGCCGCCGAGACGATGACGGTCCCCGGGGCGAGCACCTCGCCCTCGGGATACTTTTGCTTCATCGACAGCGAGTCCTTGCCCGTAGGCACATTGATCCCCAGGGCGATGGCAAAGTCTGACAGGCCCTGTACCGCCTCGTAGAGGCGGGCGTCTTCGCCTTCATTGCGGCAGGGCCACATCCAGTTGGCGGAGAGGGAAACCGAGCGGATCCCGGCCGGCAGCGGGGCCCAGACCAGGTTGGTCAGGGACTCGGCCACGGCATTGCGAGAGCCTGCCACCGGATCAATCAGGGCACTCACCGGCGCATGCCCCACAGCCGTGGCCAGGCCGTGGCCACGCTCGTAGTCCAGGGCCACCACCCCGCAATTGTTCAGAGGCAATTGCAGGGGGCCGGCGCATTGCTGCTTGGCCACCAGGCCGCCTACACAGCGGTCGACCTTGTTGGTGAGCCAGTCTTTACAGGCCACGGCTTCGAGCTTCAAGACCTGCGCCAGGTATGCGGGCAACTGGGTGGCCTCATAGGGCACGGCCGGATAGTTTCTGGCCACCCGGCGGTCGTCCATGATGGTCTTGGGCGAGCTACCAAACATGTCCGAGAGGGCCAGGTCCATGGGCTTTTCGCCCGATTGCTCGTCCACAAAGGCAAAGCGCATGTCGCCGGTCACCTCACCCACTACGTACATGGGTGCCCGCTCCCGGGCGGCAATGGCCTGCAGCGTCGGCAGATCGACAGCCGAGATAACGAGGCCCATACGTTCCTGCGACTCGTTGCCGATGATTTCCTTGGCACTCAGGGTCGGGTCCCCGATGGGCAGGCGGTTGAGGTAAATGACCCCCCCGGTTTCCTCCACCAGCTCGGAGAGGCTGTTGAGGTGGCCGCCGGCCCCGTGGTCGTGGATGGAGACGATGGGATTAACGGCGCTTTCGACCAGGCCCCGGATGGCGTTGGCGACGCGCTTCTGCATTTCCGGGTTGGAGCGCTGTACAGCGTTGAGTTCCAAGCCCGCACCAAAGGCGCCAGTGTCGGCTGAGGAGACCGAAGCTCCCCCCATACCGATCCGATAGTTGTCTCCGCCCATCACCACGATCTGATCACCGGGCTGGGGGGTATGCTTGTGGGCCTGCTCGGCCCGGGCGTAGCCGATGCCGCCGGCCAGCATGATGACCTTGTCGTAACCAAGTTGACGGGCGCCTTCGTTCTGCTCGAAGGTCAGCACCGAGCCGCTGATCAGCGGCTGCCCAAACTTGTTGCCGAAGTCCGAGGCGCCATTCGAGGCCTTGATGAGGATATCGACCGGGGTCTGGTAGAGCCATTTTCGCGCCGGGAAGGCCGCTTCCCAGGGGCGGTCGTCGCGCAGGCGCGAGTAGGCGGTCATGTACACGGCCGTGCCCGCGAGGGGCAGCGACCCCTGACCGCCGCCCAGGCGGTCGCGGATCTCACCACCGGAGCCGGTGGCCGCACCGTTGAAGGGCTCCACCGTGGTGGGGAAGTTGTGGGTTTCGGCTTTGAGGGAGAGCACCGAATCCACCGTCTGCGGCTGGTACCAGTCGGGGCGATCGGCCCGCAGGGGGGAAAACTGGGTGATCTTGGGCCCCCTGACAAACGCGACATTGTCGCGGTAGGCCGAGACGATGCCGTTGGGGTGAGCCTGCGAGGTGGCCTTGATCAGCTTGAAAAGCGACTGCGGTTTTTCCTCCCCGTCGATGACAAAGGTGCCGTTGAAAATCTTGTGGCGGCAGTGCTCGCTGTTGACCTGAGAGAAGCCGAAGACCTCCGAATCGGTGAGCGGCCGGCCGAGCCGCTGCGCGAGTTGCTCCAGATAATCGACCTCCTCGGGGCTGAGGGCCAGGCCCTCCTGCCGGTTGTAGGCGGCGATGTCGGTCACGGGCTGGATGGGATCCGGCTCGTGATGGATGGTAAACATATCCTGATCCAGGCGGGCGTAGTGCTGGAAGAGCATGGGATCGAAGTCTTCGCCCGTGGCCGGTACAAAGCGCTCGATGCGGCGGATGCCGCTGATGGCCATGTTTTGGGTGATCTCGACTGCGTTGGTGCTCCAGGGGGTGATCATCGCGGCCCGCGGGCCGACGAAGGGGCCAGCCACCTGCTCGCCTTCGAGCAGGGGCTGGTTGCCAAAGAGCCAGCTGAGCTTGTCCAAATCAACAGACGACAGGGAGGTGCCCAGGTCGACGGCGAACACCTGTGCAGCGGGAGAGCCAAAGAAGCGGATCATTGCGCGGGGATTGGGGCGGAACAAAGCGCGAAGTTCGGGCTTTTTAGGCGTATTCGCCAATGATCGCATCGGATTTAAGGGAGAAATGCGGAGCCGGTATGGGACCTGGGTCAAATAGACCGGCCAGAGTGGTAAGGCTTCACGCAAACACCTCCGCCAGCTCAATCTGCAGACCGGGCAGCAGCTCGGTTTCCAGGATTTCCTGGTCTGTGAGGGGGCGCTTGCCGATGAAGGTTCCGGTTTCATCCAGGAGGAAGCGGCTGATGACGCGGTTGGCAGGGTCCACCAGCCAGTACTCCCGAACACCGGCCTCTTCGTAGAGGGTGAATTTGTCGCGCATTTCCCGGCGGGTATTGCCGGGGGAGAGGACTTCGATCACTAGGTCCGGGGCCCCTTTGCAGCCCCGCTCATCGAGCTTGCCTTCGTCGCAGACTACGCAGATGTCGGGCTGTACCACGGTGAAGGTCTCCTCGTCTGAATCCTGCTGCTGACGCGGCAAGCGTACGTCGAAGGGGGCAACGAAGACCTGACAGCTGCGATGGAGCAAAAACTGACCGACAAAGATGTGCAGTTTTCCTACAATCTTTTGGTGGTAGAGGTTGGGCGCAGGCGACATCAGCGCGATCTTTCCGCGCAGCAACTCCAGCCGCTCCTGTAGTTGCCAGGTCAGGTAGTCCGCGTAGGAATACGCTTTTTCCAGGTCTAGCTGGCTAAGATGGGTAACGGCCATGGAAATCCTTTTGCTAAAGATACGAAAAGGCCGGAAAAACCGGACGGATCTGGAGCACTCAGTTGTACGCCAGATTTCCTTTTTCAGGGGTTGCGCCACCTCATTACCCGCTCCCTGCGCATGCCCGCTTCGGCGCAGTTCGACAAGCTCCCTTGTAAAGCCCCAGCACAGGCAGCCACCCAAAAACGGCGGAAGGCTTGCCCGCCTCCTTCAAAAATACTTCATATCTTCCCTTCAACGTTAGTGGGCTACGGCCGCCTTTTCCTCCTACATTCTACCTCACCTTACTGCCATGCGACATTCCTTCCTTTTGCTGTTCCTCTTCCTGGGACTGATCAGCCCTGCCCAGCCCCTGCCCAAGATGATATTTATCGAAGGGGGAACCTTCGATATGGGGTCCGAAGATGCCCTGAACGTGAGTGATTACTATGAGAATGAGCAGCCTATCCATACGGTCAGCGTGTCCTCCTTTTACATGGGCGAAACGGAGGTGACCTTTGACCAGTTTGACTACTTCTGCGAGCAAACAGGGCGGGAAAAACCGGTTAGTCAAAAAACCTCCTTTGCCACCTGGGGCCGGGGCAATCGCCCCGTAATCAACGTCTCCTGGCAAGATGCGCAGGACTACTGCGAGTGGCTGGGCGAACAAACGGGAGACTACTACCGGCTGCCCACCGAGGCCGAATGGGAGTACGCCGCCGGCGGCGGCGCCGAAAATCGCACCAAGTGGTCGGGAACCAGTAAGGAAGGAGATCTGTGGCGCTATGCCTATTGGGACAAAAATGGCGATTATGTCGGGCCTCGCCACGTGAAGAGCAAGCAACCCAACCAACTGGGCCTCTATGACATGAGTGGCAATGCCGGAGAGTGGTGCTACGACTGGTACCGGTCTGACTACTATTCGTATAGCCCGGAAGTAGACCCGGAGGGCCCGAGGGCCTCACAGCTCTTTGGGGGCGGCCGTGTGGTCCGCGGGGGGGACTGGCGCCGCCAGCCCGTGCAGACGCGGGTCGCCTGGCGCTGGCGTGACAATCCCGAAAACCGGTCGGACATGCACGGGTTTCGGGTAGTCATGGTGCCCTAAGGCCACCGTTGGGGGTCTGGCTATTCGTATTCAAATCTGCTCCCGATTGGTATCGGACAACACGACGGAGCTCTTTCCCGGAAAACGCATGCCTCTTTTCCGGTTTTTCCTCTGGATACCCCTGGTTTTCTCTGCGGCGATCGCCCAAGGCCAAACCGACATTCTGCTTCGCTGTCAGGCCGTGGTGGATTTTCACGTACGGGAATCCTTTCCCAAGCTCACCTACGAGCCCCCCATACCGGGGGCCTGGACCCAAAATGCCTACTGGAACGCGGCGACCTTCTACACCGGTCTGTGGGACCTCTACGCCTACACCGGCGACAGCGCCTATTGGGCACAGCTGATGCGCTGGGGCGCACGAGAGGATTTTGTCCCCCTCAAGTACGATCCCGACATCGCCAACAATCACCTGGCCGCCTACGTGTGGATGCAGATGGCGGCGCATGCCGATACGCCCGCACTAGCGGCCGCGAGCTATGCCGAGTTAGACAGCTTCATGCGCATCCCCTACGAAGGCCGCACGGCCTGGTGGTGGTGTGACGCGCTGTTCATGGCTCCGCCGACCTTTGCCCTGGCCAGCGCACAGACCGGTGATCCCCGCTACCTGGATTTTATGCACGAAAAATGGCAGGCCGCCACCGAGGCGCTGCTGGACCCGGCGGAGGGCCTCTACTACCGCGATGCCAAGTACATCTACGATCCTGCCGACAGCACCACCCACGGCAAAAACGGCGGCAAAATCTTCTGGTCCCGGGGCAATGGGTGGGTCATGGCAGGCATCGTGCGGGTGCTGGAACACCTGCCTGCCGGTGATCCCCGCCGGGACTACTACCTCGACCTGCTGCGGCGCATGGCCGCCGGGGTGGCCCGCTGGCAGGGCAGCGATGGCCTGTGGCGGGTGAGCCTCACCGACTCGGCCCATTACCCGCTGGCCGAGACCAGCGGCACAGCCCTCTTCTGCTATGCCTACCTCTACGGCATCCGGAAAGGCTACCTGCCGGAGGAAATCTACCGCCCCGTAGCCGAAAAAGCCTGGGCCGGGCTCCTCACCTACCTCCAAGCCGATGGCCGCCTGGGCCATGTCCAGCGCGTGGGCCACGAGCCCGAGCAACTCGACCCCGAGCATACCGAAGACTTTGGCCTGGGAGCCTTCCTGCTGGCGGCGGTGGAGTGGATGAAACGCTGATGGACCTACTACAGGCTGAGCGAGCTGCCCCTGATGGGGGTTTTGGCGGCCTAGCCCCCTCCGCCCAACGTCATCCGCATTAAGGCTGAGGGTTACGCGTGCCTGGGGCCCAACGCGAGCCCTCGTTGCCCCTCAATACCGCCAGCTTTTCAGATCGGCCCCGGCCGGGGCATGGTCCTGCACCCAGCGGGTCCACTTGGGGATGAACATCTGATGGTAGCGCAGGCGCGAATAGGCGTTGGAGCGGGTGTGGTCGCCGTTCCAGCAGTGCTCGGCCCGGTCGCCGTAATCCACCTCGCCGTCGTAGTAGGGATCGGTGGTGCTTTCGAGGATTTCTTCGGCGAGATAGACCGCGTTGTTGAGGTAATAGTTGTCCATGTCGCCGCAGTAGAGGTGAATCTTGCCCCGAAGCTTGGGGCCCAGCGTGGCCCAGTCGCGCTTCAGGATGTAGGCCAGATCATAGTGTTCGCGCCAGTAGGCCGCCACCTCCGGGTCGATCTCGCCGGTGTATTTATCCCAGATCGGCTGCGGATAGCCATCCTCGCCCAGGGGCGAGTAAGTGGCCTGCCAGATGTCCCACTGCTGGCCGCTGCGGCCCTTGCTACCGAGCACCAACTCGCGGTGGTTCATGTCCCGCAGGGTGCTGCTCACCTGCCCCAGCGAATCGCGGTGGCCGGGGCGCAGGGTGCGCCGGAAGGGGCCCTCCTCGTAGTAGGCATTTTTATCCTCATACAGATTGACCAGGCAATAGGCCCGGAAGTCGATGGGATCGGGGCAGGCGGCATAGCAGCCGTTATAATCGTCGGGGTAGAAAACCTGCGCCGCCAGCGCCTCCCAGCCGCCGGTGGAGCCCCCGTAAAGAAAGCGGGCCCAGCCCGCGCCGATGCCTCGGAAACGCTGCTCGATATAGGGGATCAGCTCGTAGGTAATGGCGTCGCCATAGGGGCCTTGTGCCGCCGAATTGACGGCGTAGGAGTCATCGTAGTAGGGCGTGGGATGCTGAATCTCGATGGCCAGCACGCGGGGAAAGGTGTCGCTGGTCCAGTCCTGGTAAAGCTGGTAGGCCAGCTCCTGCTCGATGCGGTTGTAGCCCTCGATCCCGAAACGCGCGCTGTAAACCGGCTCCAGGTCGGGATCGGGCGGCGTGGTACGCCAGCCCCAGAAGTCGTGGGGAAAATGCCCATGAAAGATGGCCAGCGGATAGCGGGCCTCCGGATGTGCGTCAAAGCCCTCGGGCAGCAGCACGTGCGCCCCCAGGTACATGGGCCGGCCATAGAATTCGGTGAGCCGCTCGCTCTGGATGCGGATGTGCTTGATATACTTGCTATCGGCGGGCGAGTCGATGGGGGGAATGAGCTGATCCAGGAGAAGCTGATGCGTGACCGCCTGTCCGGGGTCGAGGTGGAGCCGCTGCGGCTGGCTGTACCAGTTGCCGGGGGAGCGGTTCCACTGCTGGCCCTCGTGATTGTCCATGGGCAGCTTGACGGTATGGCCGGTGCTGAGGTGAAAGGTCTCATAGACGTGCAGCAGGCCCTGCACGTAGTAGTCGCCGGGGGGCAGGCTGGCAAGGGACTCGAGGGGATACCCAAAGACGCTGGCGTCAAAGGTGGCCGCAGCACCAGGGGCGAGGCCCTCCACATCCAGGCCAA
>RFHL01000468.1 GCA_003696875.1 Bacteroidota bacterium
GCTCGCCGAGCTCTCCCGGCTCGAAGCTGCGCCCATCGCCAGCGAGCCCGTTCGCCGCATCCAGGACTTTTATCCTGGCTTCCTTCGGGTGGCCTTTGTCCTCCTCGTTCTCTCCTTCCTGAGTATGCTCACCTTTATGTACAATCCGCTGGAGCAGTAGCATCGCTAAGCAAACGAGGCCCGCACCTTCTTCCGAAGGCACAGGCCGCTCAACATCAACAGATCAAGAGATTACTTGCCACTGTCATTGCCTCCCGGAGGCACCAGCGTGAAACCAGCCTGCATCATCACTGCCAACTGGTCTTGGAAGTTGTAGAGCAGACGTACTTTGCCCTCCGAGATCCCGATGACCATGTGCGTCCAGGCATAGACCGGCTGCGGCGCCTCATTGGGCGTCCACTGAGCCAGCCCCCAGAACATCGCCGCCGATCCAATACTGGGGATGGCTTCGGTATCCACGGCAAACATCTGGCCCTGTGA
The DNA here is from genome assembly GCA_003696875.1 of Bacteroidota bacterium. Classification (GTDB taxonomy): domain Bacteria; phylum Bacteroidota; class Bacteroidia; order J057; family J057; genus RFHL01. The sequence goes on from RFHL01000468.1 coordinate 481, forward strand.
AATCCCCAGATCGTGAGCCCCAGCGTGGTACCCCTTCCAGAGGTTGACATAACCCTCCCTGTCCAGGGAGTCGGTATCGGCCCCATAGGCCACAAAGTCCGGATGTAGCAGGCCCTCCAGTGTTTCTGTATCCCCCGAAATGGCTGCTGTCAGAGCCTGCTGTGCTACCTGGTAGGTAGGGCTATCCGTGGAAAGGGCCTGAACGGGCATAGGCGAGATGGCTACCTGGGCTTGCAGGACAGTGGAAACAAACAGGGTCATCGCGAGGACCCAAGCAGAAGCTGAAATCAAAGCTTTCATGAGTGAAAAAATGAATAGTGAAAGTGAATGGATGTAGGAAAAAATTTGTGTCAGGGAAGCCATTGACGATGGTTACGATACAAAGGTGAAAGCGGTAGCCCAGGCATACCTATCGCTCATGTCGCAAAGCCTTTCAATAATGTCTTGTCCGGTTATTTGGCTGATTATCAGTGTTTTTTTTTGTGGCGGAATAAGAAAAGAAATCGCATACCCAGACCTGATGCCCCTTTTTCGGGCGTCCCGGCTCCGGCCTGCGGGAGCAGGCCTTCGCCGGCGGGCTCCTCCGGGGTCGCTGTCGCTCCGTCCTTCGTTGCACTTCGGACCAGGCCCTCCGGATCCCTGACGCCCCGCCAGGCCACCGCCACCAAAAAAAGCCCGGGGCAGGCCATGCGGCCTGCCCCGGACAAAGTAAGAGCCCTGTGCCCTGGGGGCTACAGGTTGTTCATCAAAAAATTGGTCATCTTCTGATACAGATGGTAGCGGGTGGTGCCCCCATAGATGCCGTGGTTGCGGTTGGGGTAGAAAAACATCTCGAACTGCTTGCTTGATGCCACCAGGGCATCCACCAGCTCGTAGGAGTTTTGCACGTGCACATTGTCGTCGCCGGTGCCATGTACCAGGAGCAGGGACCCTTGCAGGTCCCCGGCAAAGTTCAGCGGGGAATTTTCGTCATAGCCATCGGGATTGAGCTGCGGCGTCTTGAGGTAGCGCTCGGTATAGATGGTGTCGTAAAAGCGCCAGTTGGTTACCGGGGCGACGGCGATGCCCGCCTTGAAGAGGCCGCCGCCTTTGGTCAGGGCGAGGGCGGTCATGTAGCCGCCGTAGCTCCAGCCCCAGATGCCGATGCGATCGGCATCGACGTAGGATTGCCGCCCCAGCCAGTGGGCCGCCTCGATCTGATCCTTGGTCTCCAGATTACCCAGATCGGCATAGGTGGAGGCCCGGAAGTCGCGGCCGCGGCCGCCGGTGCCGCGGTTGTCCACACAGGCTACGATGTAGCCTTGCTGCGCCAGCATCTGGAACCACATGTAGTTGAAGGCATCGCCATGCCCCCAGGCATTGAGCACTTCCTGGCTGCCCGGCCCGCCGTAGACAAACATCAGCACCGGGTACTGCTTGGCTGGGTCAAAGTCCTGCGGCTTGATCATCCAGCCGTTCAGGCTCACGCCTTCACGGGTTTCAAAGTCGAAAAACTCCGGTGCGGCGATGTCCAGCTTGTTCACCCGGCTGGCGAGGCTCTTGTTGTCCTCCAGCACCTTGAGCGTCCTGCCCTCGGCATCGCACAGTTGGCTGACAGGCACCTGCGTGGTGGTGCTGTAGCGATCCACAAAGTAGCGAAAGCTCGTGGAGGCGGTGATGCTATGGGTGCCTTCGGCAGGGGTGAGGCGCTTTTTCTTCTTGCCCATCAGGTTGATGCGGTAGAGATGGCGCTCCAGGGGCGAGACCTCCGTTGAGGTATAATAGATGAACCCATTCTCCTCATCAACCCCGACGATTTCGTCAATCGCCCATTCGCCCTTGGTGAGGGCTTTGACCAGTTCGCCCTCGGCATCATAGCGATACAGGTGGTAATAGCCGCTGCGCTCGCTCAGCCAGAGGAAATCCCCATTTGCCATGAAATACCACATGTCATCGGTTGCCTCACGCAGGTAGGTCTCGCTGGTCTCGGTCAGGTAGACCTCGGTGGCGCCGGTGGCCGCATCGGCGATCAGGATGTCGAGGTGGTTTTGCAGGCGGTTGAGCCGCATGATGGCCAGTCGGTCGGGCGACTGCGTCCAGCGGATGCGGGGGATATACTGGTCGGTTTCTTCGCCCACATCCACCATCACCGTCTTGCGCGCCGGCAGATCGTAGATGTGCAGGGTGACGGTGGAGTTCGTCTCACCGGCTTTGGGGTAGCGAAAGACCTGCTGCCGCGGGTAGAGGCTGCCAAAGAGGTCCATGGAAAACTCCGGCACCTCCCGCTCGTCGAAGCGGTAATAGGCGATCCGCTGGCCGTCGGGCGACCATTTGAAGGCATCGACAAAGGCAAATTCCTCCTCATACACCCAGTCCGTGAGGCCATTGATGATGGCGTTGAGCTCGCCATCCTGGGTGACCTGCACTTCGGTGGCCGTCGCCAGGTCGGTGTAGTAGAGGTTGTTTTCGAATACATAGGCCACCTTGCTGCCGTCGGGCGAAAAGGTGGCATTGGTGATCTTGGCCCCGCCGTGCAGGACCGTCACGGTCTGTTCGCCGCGGGTGGCCACCAGGCAGATTTCCTTGGAAGAATGCCGGTAGATGGGCTGGGTTTGGGCCTTGAGCAGCACCCGGGACTCATCGGCACTGAAGTCGTAGCTGTCGATGTCGCCGGGATCCACCCCTTCGAGGGCGAGCTCATTAAAGTCCAGCAGTCGGTCTTCTTTGGCTTCCGCCTCGACCTGGTAGCGGTCGATGCCTTCGCCGGCTTCCAGCACGCTGTAATAGCGGTCGTCATGCATCCAGCGAAATTCGCTGGGCGAGCGGGGATAAAACTCGTAGTACAGCCAGATGCGCTCCAGGGAAATCTTCCCCGGGTCCCGGCTGGGCTGGGCAAATCCCGCCGGCAGGCAGAGCAGCCCCAGCAGGAAGCAGGCCGCACTTCGGAAAACGAGCGCTGCGGGTGGGGCTTCCGCCTCGAAAAAGCGCAGCAAGCGGCGCTCCCA
>RFHL01000469.1 GCA_003696875.1 Bacteroidota bacterium
ATTTGATGCACGGGAGGACTTGCCCGGCTGGCAAACAGCCGCCTACGACGAAAGCGAATGGCCGCTGGCGGTTCGCCGGGAAACGCGGGCCTGGGGAGCCCTGGCACCTCGCCCAATTCCGCAATGGAAAGATTACGGGTTGCAGCCCTACGAACAGGCTCCGCCAACCCCCTGGATCAGTGCCGGCGACACCCTGAAGCTGGCCCTGCCCTACAACGCCCAGATCACCCCTTACTTCGAGATCGAAGCCCCAGCCGGGCTGCGCATCGACCTGCGCACCGACAATTACCGGGGCGGCTCTGCCTACAATGTGCGCACTACCTACGTCACCCGGGCCGGACGGCAGGCCTTCGAGACGCCAAGCTGGATGAACGGCCACGCCGTCCACTACCATTTCCCGTCTGGGGTCAAGGTCCTGGACCTGAGGTACCGCGAAACCGGCTACGCCACAGACTTTGCCGGGCATTTTTCCTGCCCAGATTCTTTCCTCAATCAGCTCTGGCAAAAAGCCGCCCGCACCCTCTACCTGACCATGCGCGATACCTACATGGACTGCCCGGACCGGGAGCGCGCGCAGTGGTGGGGCGATGTGGTCAATGAATTGGGCGAAACCTTTTACGCCCTGGACCGGCGCAGCGACCAGCTCACGGCCAAGGCCATCCGCGAATTGGCGGCCTGGCAGCGAGCCGACAGCACCCTCTTCTCGCCCGTGCCGGCGGGCAATTGGAACAAAGAACTGCCTATGCAGATGCTGGCCAGCGTGGGACATTACGGATTTTGGACCTACTTCTGGCATAGCGGCGATACCGCTACCCTGGCGGCGGTCTATCCGGCGGTGGATCGCTACCTGCGGGTCTGGCAGACGGATAGCAGCGGGCGGGTGATACCTCGTCAGGGAGGGTGGACCTGGGGAGACTGGGGCGACCACAAAGACCTATACCTGCTGTACCAGGGCTGGTATGCCCTGGCCTTGCGGGGCTATGCCCAAATGAGCGATTTGTTGGGCTACCCGGCGCGGGCCGATTCGGCCTGGCAGAGCTTGAAGACCCTGCAGCAAAGCGTCCACGCCTTTGCTTGGAACGGCGAAAGTTACCGCAGCCCTGGCTACGCCGGGCAAACCGACGACCGGGCCCAGGCCCTGGCGGTGCTGGCGGGCATCGCCCCTGAGGCGGTATGGCCGCAGCTGCGGGAGACCTTTGCCCCGCCGCATCAGGCCAGTCCGTACATGGAAAAGTATGTGCTGGAAGCCCTCTACCGGATGGGAGCGCCTGAGCAGGCGGTGGACCGCATGCACAGCCGCTTTGCGGCTATGGTAGCATCGCCTTTGACCACCCTGTGGGAAGGCTGGGGCCTGGGCACCGAAGGCTACGGAGGGGGCACCTACAACCATGCCTGGAGTGGCGGGGCCTTGACCGTGCTATCTGAATTTGCGGCGGGAATCACGCCGTTGGAGGCCGGGTACCGGCGCTTTGCCGTCCGCCCGCAACCGGGCGACTGGGATTCGCTGCGCTGTGTGGTGCCTGCTCCAGTGGGGATGATTCATTTTCATTGGTCCCCCACCCAATTAAACCTGGATGTTCCCACCGGGTCTGCCGCCAAGGTGTGGCTCGCCAAGCCCCTGCGGGAACTCCGGCAGGACGAAAGCTTGGTCTGGACCAGCGGCCAACCTCTGCCTGAGACAGCGGGACTGAAGTGGGAACGCAAGCCCGAAGGCGACTGGATTTGGTTACCGCCGGGTAATTGGCACCTCAATTTCTAACCACATGAATCTTCTACATCGGATGGTAATCGGGGTACTTTGCTCCCTGATGGGGTGCCAGGCCCCGGTTCAGCCTCCCATCGACCTCCGGGTCAATGAACTGGTCGCTCCGGTAGGACTAGATGCCCCGCAACCCCGCCTGGGCTGGCGCTGGGAGGAAGGGACACCCCTCCGGCAAACGGCTTATCAGCTGCTGGTTGCCAGCGAGCCGGATTTACTGGTGCCTGGCAAAGCGGACTACTGGGACTCGGGGCAGGTACCTTCTGCCCAAAGCCAGCAAATCGAATATGGCGGCCTTGCGTTACCTCCCGCGAAAAAGGTGTACTGGCAGGTCCGCAGTTGGGACCAGGCAGGGCAAGCCTCGGCCTGGAGTGCTCCCGCCAGCTGGACTACGGGATTCTGGACAGAAAGCCAGTGGCAAGGCCATTGGATTTCCGTGGCTTCGCCTCCGGATAGCACGGCTGCTTTTCGCCTGCGACGCAGCCTCTGGTTGGATGAGGTACCGGCGTCGGCCCAGGTATTTTTTACCGGGCTAGGCTATGGTGAGCTGTTTATCAACGGGCGGAAGGTAGGGGACCGGGTCATGGACCCGGTCTTTTCTGACTACGAAGAAACCGTGTACTACCACGGTGCGGAGGTTGCGGAATGGTTACAGCCAGGAGAGAATGTATTGGGGGTTTTGC
>RFHL01000470.1 GCA_003696875.1 Bacteroidota bacterium
GTCGCGGCGCTTCGCTTGCGACTTCCCCTCCGCATCCCTCACGCCGCCACCAGCCATCGCCCCGATTCATAAGCAAAAACTCCTTACTTTTGAACCTCCCGAACCTGGAACAAGGAACCAGGAACCACGAACATTCCACATTCATGCTCCCCTTCCACAAATACCAGGGCACCGGCAACGACTTCATCCTCGTCGATGACCGTGAGGGCCGCTGGGGCGCGCAGTTGGACCTGCCCACCATCGCCTGGTTGTGCGACCGCCACTTTGGCATCGGCGCCGACGGCCTCATGCTGCTGCAGGAGGCCGAGGGCTTCGACTTTCGCATGGTCTATTTCAACGCCGACGGGCGCGAGAGCACGATGTGCGGCAACGGTGGGCGTTGCCTCGTGGCCTTTGCCCGCAGCCTGGGCCTGGAGCGGGGGCCCTACCACTTTGTCGCCATCGACGGGCCGCACCAGGCTTGGTGGACCCCTGAGGGCGTGCGCCTGCGCATGAGCGCACCCGCCGACCTGCGCCAGCTAAGCGAGACCGATGTTTGGCTTGACACGGGCTCGCCCCACCTGGTGCGCTTCGGGACGCAACCCGTGGCCAGGCTGGATGTCTTTGGGCAGGGCCGGGCGCTGCGCTACCACCCCGACTTTGCCGCCCGCGGCGGCACCAACGTCAACTTTGTCCGGGCTTTGGCATCCGATCACCTGGAGGTGCGTACCTATGAGCGGGGCGTGGAGGCGGAGACCCTTAGTTGTGGGACCGGCGTCACCGCTTGTGCCTATGCGTACCTGCGGCAGCAAGGCCAGAAAAGCGGGCTGATTCGCCTCGATACCCCCGGGGGAGCGCTGCAGGTCCAGGTCCTGAATGGCCCCGAGGGGGAAGAAGTCTGGTTACAGGGACCGGCCACCTTCGTCTTTGCCGGCCAGATCGACCTCCAGGATCGCCCCGTCCATTTACCCATTGCCAACCCATCCATATGAATGTCCTGATCATCGAAGACGAAGACCTGGCGGCCAAACGCCTCACCCGTCTCCTGGGGCAACTCGCCCCCGAGGCCCGCGTCCTGGCTACCCTCGACAGCGTGCAGGGCGCCGTGGCCTGGCTGCAGGCGCAGCGGGCAGACCTCATCTTTCTCGATATTCACCTCGCCGATGGCAACAGCTTTGCCATCTTTGACCAGGTCGAGCTGCACACGCCCATCATCTTCGTTACCGCCTATGATCAGTACGCCCTGCGAGCTTTTCGCCACAACAGCCTCGACTACCTGCTCAAGCCGGTAGAGGAAGAAGAGCTTGCCCGGGCGCTGGCCAAGTTTCGCGCCTCGCGCATTCCTGCTACCTTAGATTTGCAGGCCCTCATGGCCGCCATGCAGCCACCGGCGGCGCCCCCCCGCTACCAACAGCGCTTTTTGGTCGCCACAGGCGACAAGATTCGTTCCATTCCCGTGGGAGAAGTGGCCTACTTCTTCGGCCAGCAAAAATTCGTTTTTCTCATCACCCAGGACGGCCGGCAGCACATCGTCGATTACACCCTCACCCAGTTGGAGGACCTGCTGGATCCCCAGCACTTTTTCCGCATCAACCGGCAGTTCATCATCAGCTACGGGGCCATCGACCAGATGTATCCCTACTCCAAGAGCCGCATTCGGGTAGAGCTCAGCCCTGTCAGCGACCTGGAGGCCGTGGTGAGCATCGAAAAAACGCCGCGCTTCAAGGAGTGGCTCAATCGATGAAAGCCCCGCAGCGGCCATCATCTTTTCTCAGAAAATTCGCTTGCGCTGGACAGCGTCCGGCGCAAGCGAGTGTTTTAAGATGTTGATGGTCAGGATTAAGCCGGAGCCCATGCTACGGGAAAAGCGAGCACGTGTTATCCCAGCAGGGTGCGGGCAATGACCAGACGCTGGATCTCCGAGGTGCCTTCGCCGATGGTGCAGAGCTTGGCGTCGCGGTAAAACTTCTCCACCGGAAATTCCTTGATATAGCCGTAGCCGCCGTGGATTTGCACGGCCTCATTGGCGACCCAGACAGCCGTCTCGCTGGCATAGAGTTTGGCCATGGCCGAGGCCTGCGTCACCGGCTCACCGCGGTTGATCAGATCGGCGGCCCGGAAGGTGAGCAACTCCGAGGCCTGGATCCGGGTGGCCATGTCGGCCAGTTTGAAGCCGATGGCCTGAAACTGATGGATCGGCTGGCCAAACTGCTCCCGCTCCTGCGCGTAGCGCAGGCTGGCTTCGTAGGCCCCCTTGGCGATGCCCAGCGAGAGGGCCGCGATCGAGATGCGGCCCCCGTCGAGGACCTTCATGGCCTGCTTGAAGCCTTCGCCCTCCTTGCCCAGCAGTTGCGACTTGTGGATGCGCACATCCTCGAAGATCAGCTCCGTGGTTTCGGAGGCCCGCATGCCCAGCTTGTCCTCCTTGCGGCCAGCGCTGAAGCCGGGGGTGCCTTTTTCGATGATGAATGCCGAGGCATTGTTGCGGGTGCGGGGCTCGCCGGTGCGGGCGATGACCACGGCCACGTTGCCGCTTTTGCCGTGGGTGATGAAGTTCTTGGCCCCGTTGAGGACATAATAATCACCGTCTCGGACGGCAGTAGTCTTCATGTTGCCTGCATCCGAGCCGGTATTGGGCTCGGTGAGGCCCCAGGCGCCGATCCACTCGGCGGTGGCGAGCTTGGGCAGGTACTTCAGCTTTTGCTCCTCATTGCCAAACTTGAGGATATGTCCGGTACAAAGCGAGTTGTGGGCCGCCATTGACAGGCCGATCCCGCCGCAGACTTTGCCCAGCTCGCTGATTGCCGTTACATACTCGGTGTAGGAGAATCCGGAGCCACCATAGGCCTCCGGGACCAGCACCCCCATGAGGCCCATGTCGCCGAGGGCTTTCATGATCTCAATGGGAAACTCCTGCGACTCGTCGTAGTAGGCCACAACTTCCCGCATATGCTCATCGGCATAGCGCTGGATCATTTCCGCGATCATCTCCTGGCTTTCGGTCGGGACAAAGTTCAATCCGGTGGAGGGTTCTTCAATAACTGTTGACATACGATCAAGTAGCGTTTAGTCCTAAAAAAAGTGGATGGGTCCCGGAGGCCGGGTACATATGGCTTGGCCCGGCTTGGCACCTGAACCCGAAAGGTACGGGCTTCGCAGGTGCAATCAAGGCCAAGGCGATGGCCTTTCCTACATGGGCCGATAAGGACAACGGCTTTCCCCCCCAAATCGTTTGGCAGGCCGAAGGATTGTCGGGCTAAAGGGAAAAGTAGGCTTTCAGGACGACCAGCGCCTCGGGCGTCAGGCCCGGGCATTGAGCCACTTCCTGCCATGACCCGAAGCGGCCCAGCTTCCGGCGATGCGCCAGCAGCCTATCGGCTCCCTCCTCACCGAGGTGAGGATAGTAGCGCAGCGTGTAGCGGTTGACGGTATTGAGGTCCAGCTTGGGCGCATCCGTGGGGATGCCTGCCTTGAGATAAGGCCGCATACGCTGGTAATTTTCTTCCGACAGCCCGTAGATCATGCGCAGCTGCTCCGGGGCGTAAAAGAATCCCAGCTTGTCGCGGTATTTGAGGATACGGGCCGATAAGACCGGGCCGATGCCCGGCAGGGCCACCAGAGCCAGAGAATCGGCCTGATTCAGATCCAGGATTGTGGTGGGGCGAGTTGCTTCCGCCGCGGGGCCGCGGCTGGTGGCCGCTTCAGAAACAGGGGCCTCCTTACGGGTCCCTTCCGGCTCCGCCTGGGCCAGCATGGTGGGTTCTGGTTTCGGGCTCAGGTGGAGATAGGGCAGGATCTCGGTTAGGGTTTCGGCGGGCAGTCCATAGACCCGGGCGAGCTGCGCGGTCGAGTCGTATCCCCCGATGAGGTCGCGATACTTGACGATGCGGGTGCTGAGCACAGCAC
>RFHL01000471.1 GCA_003696875.1 Bacteroidota bacterium
CCAACAACCCTTGCCATCGCTGCCACCGGTGGTGGAAGCCTTTTTGGCGAGCCAGGATCACGCCGCTAAGCTGGCCGAGGTGCGGGCGCATGTCAGCAGCCCGGCGGCCTTTGCCAAGCGCTGGTACGGCTGGTTTGATGGCCTCAAGGTGCTGCAGTACGCTCACTTTGCCCGGGACCATGCCTATCCGGATGTGGAGGTGGTGAAGGCTGCCGCCCGCCTGGGGCGGGCGCTGGGTGCTTCGCTGCCCGAGGCAGCGGACGCCCACACTTGGCTGCTCTGGTACCGTGAGCGCGAGCGAAAGCAGGTGTGAGCCTCCTCAGATTTTCGCCCAACAGCATTGGCCCCTCGGCCTTCCCAAGCCTTAGGGAGGAGTAGTACAGCCAAAAGCGCCAGGGACCCGGCCTGAAAATCCCGGCTAGAAACAGAAGAAAGATCATATATACCCAAAAACACTGTTAGATATTTTCCCATTCAATAAAAATGGGCAATCAGAGAAGAATCCTACCTTTGCCCTCACCAAATCAGATTCTATGCCTGAACGCTTTTCTCGGATCATGATCACCGCCGCCGCCCTGCTGGGGCTATCGGGCGTGATCGCTGGGGCCATGGGGGCCCATGCCCTGGAGTCGAGCCTGACTCCCGATCAGTTGGACGCCTTCGAAACCGCGGTTCGCTTTCAGATGTACCATGCTTTTCTGCTGCTGGGCCTGGCCCTGCTCTGGCGGCTGGCCGGCCCCTCCCCCAGCCTGCGGGTGGCAGGCTGGGCCGGACTGGCGGGGACCGTTCTCTTCTCAGGCTCTATCTATCTGCTGGTGCTGAGCCCATTGAAACCCGGCCTGGTAACGCCGCTTGGCGGGCTGGTCCTCATGGTCGCCTGGAGCGCCCTGGTTTGGTGGGGGGTTCGCGTCAACCTAACACGATAAGCTATGGGGTCCTGGATCGATTTCTTCTTTGAGCCCTACTACAGCTACAGCACGCTGGATATCTGGCTTGAGGCCCTCGCGGTGCTCTTTGGGTTGGCAAGCGTGTGGTACGCCAAGCGGGAGCACATCTGGGTATACCCCACCGGCCTGATCTCGACGGGGATCTATGTCTATATCTGCCTGATGGCCGGGCTCTACGGTGACATGGGCATCAATGGCTACTACTTCGCCATGAGCATCTACGGCTGGTATCGCTGGACCCGGCCGGGCGAAGGCGCCCCCATCCTCCCCATCACGCGCCTGCGCGGACGCGAGGCTATGCTCAGTCTGGGCTTGCTCCTGGCTTTCTTTGGCGTGCTGGCCTGGGTCCTGACCTCCTATACCGACAGCACCGTACCGCTCATCGACGCTTTTACGACTTCCATTTTCTTCGTGGGAATGCTGGAAATGGCCCGCAAAAAGCTGGAGCACTGGATTTATTGGATCATCGGCGACATCATCTCTGTGCCATTATATTTCTATAAAGGCCTGACGCTGACGAGCTTCCAATACCTGGTATTTCTGGGCATTGCCATTGCCGGCTATATAAGTTGGCGTAAATCGTTGAGCGTTGAGCGTTGAGCGAAAAAAGCTATTTCTGACCTGTCAAACGAAGTAAAATCCCGCTTGCGGGAACCTCTGACCCCTCTCCTCTGACTTCTGACTTCTGACTTCTGACTTCTGACTTCTGACTTCTGACTTCTGACTTCCCACATCGCCATCGTAGGCCCGGAATCCACCGGCAAAAGCACCCTGGCACAGGCACTCGCGCGGCATGTTGATTGCCCCTGGGTGCCGGAATATGCACGCGCCTATCTTTCCACGCTGGGCCGCCCCTATCGGGAAGAGGACCTTCTCGCCATCGCCCGCGGGCAGCTGGCCGCGGAAGCCCGGGTTATTGACCCCGACAAGCCCTACCTCTTCTGCGACACCAATCTCCTCGTGATCCGGATCTGGAGTGAGGTAAAGTACGGACGCTGCGATCCTGAAATTCGTGACATGGAGCGCCTGGACCGCTACGCCCTCCACCTGCTCACCTACCCCGACCTCCCCTGGGAACCGGATCCGCTGCGGGAGTCCCCGCACAGACTCAGGGAGCTTTTTGATCACTACGAAGC
>RFHL01000472.1 GCA_003696875.1 Bacteroidota bacterium
GCCGTGGGGCCGGGTGGCGGGGAGAGATGGCGGGCGGGTTGCGGAAGGGCCGGAATGCGGCCCTGGAAGGAACAACACGAATCGACGGCCAATGATGACTGGTTTAGGACCCAGACAGATTGCGACGGACCCGATTCAGAGAACGGACGAAAGGGTCAAGGATAGAACAAGGAGACTATGCTCACACAGTTGGACGGATATGGGTGCACGGCAGATGGAACAAAACATAAATCCGAGTGAGAAAGTCAAAATGAGTCCTGCATCTGTAATAAGATCAACAGGGAGTCCAGTTTGGGAGTCTGCGAGGTCCTTGCCCAAGACCGGATTGGGAGTCTGCCTAGCATCCCCATCAATCCCCACCCTGAGGCCGGTCCCCATCGCTTGATGTTGCTGGCTATGCGAGCCCTTGTGGTCGCCATCGAGAGCGGGCCCCTCCGCCTCATCATGGTCAGGTTCCCCATGCAGAATGGGCTAGGTAGGATAGGACCCCAGGCTGGGGCCTCCAGCTAGATGGGCCAGTCTGTCTGCTATGAGTGCCTCGCTCGGAGCGGATCCGCCGTGTGTGTGCCGCCACCCCCGTGGATACTCCTGGGCTATATATAGTTCGACGCTCTCAGGCATGCGCTGGAATGGACCATGTAGAGGAGGGGCGAGGCCGGCTATGTGCTGGCTCTAGTCCGGGGCCGGATTCTCAGCAGAGCCATACCCCTCCTTCCGGCCTCCGCCTCGACCCTGGACATAGCGGCCCTCCTTGCGTTGATTGGGCCCGGTCGGAGCCCTCTTCGGGGGGCATTCCGCCGCCGCCATCTACAGCATCCCTCACGCCTTCCTCCACCGCCCGGTGATACCCCCACTGTGTCCACCCCACGCTGCATTCCAAGCAGCCACATTCCATGCCCACCGGGTCCCCGGCATGGTACCATATATACGGCTCTATCCGCAATGGTCAGCAGGCCCTCTATCGTGATAGCTGCGGGAGCGCCGTGCCCCGGCACGTTCAACGCCACATAACCTGACGGGTCTCCCTCAACCTCCCATGGCCATCGGCCTGGGGATCATAGCATATCCCGCTCCATCCCCTGCTTTCATCCCATCCATCCCATTCACATCCAATCCCCTTTGGGAGATTTGCTTCTCTGCCTCAA
>RFHL01000473.1 GCA_003696875.1 Bacteroidota bacterium
AGACCCTCTCCGAGGAGGATGCGTTGCGTAGCTCGCCCCAGCGGGTCGCTGTCCCGGATCAGCACATCGGATATCTGGCCTTTGGCCGAGAGCAGTACCGGCACCGGCGCCAGGGGCCGGATGTCGGTTAGAAGGGCCTCCTGGACGTCCTCCAGCTGGATCAGCGGGAGTTGGGCCAAGGCGGGCTTGGGTGCGGCTGCCAGCCCGTCGACCCGGAGGTCGCGGACCGATTTCAGGTACAAGGCACTCGCCCAAGCCGCCTCGGCCGGCGGCCGCCAGTCCAGGCGCAGGTCTTCCAGGGCCAGACCGTCCACGTGCTGCGCCCCCAGGATATGGGTGGCCCGCTTGTCGGGATAGTCTTCGGCCTCCATTCGGATCTGAACATCTTCCAGGCGGATGTTTTCCAATGCCCTTCCTTCCGGGTGCAGGCTGTCAGGTGCATAGCCTTCCAGCCAGCTCGTTCCCTGGCCCTGGGCCAGGATGTTGCGAAAGACGACATCCCGGATGTAGCCCAATTGGGAGTTGGGCCGCCGCTTGAGCAGTACCACCCAGATCGGGTCGCCATTGCCCCACCAGTTGAAGTGCTTGCGGTCGGTCTCGACCGTGATGTTTTCAAAGATGACGCTCTCGACCGTAGCACCATCCCGTACCACGATGCTCAGGCCGCGGTTGCTGCCGCGCACCACGCAGTCGGTAAAGAGTATGTGGCGGAAGTCACCATAGCTCTCGGTGCCGATCTTCAGGCCTGTGGAAGTCGACTGCACAATACAGTCGCTCACCACCACATTTTCGGTATGCTGCTGGTGTTCTCCTGTGTAGTTGGCCTTGAGGACGATGGCATCATCACCGGCGGTAACGATACAGTCGCGGATCAGCACGTCCCGACAGCCGTCGATGTCGATGCCATCGGCATTGACGCCGGCCTCTAGGTCGGTGAAGAGACAAATGCCCTCAATGCGTACCCGTTCGCTGCCCTGCACGTGCAGGTTCCAGAAGACAAAGTCGATGATGGAGACATCCTGCACCCGTACCTCCCGGCAATTCGAGAAGTTAACGGCCGTCAGGAGGGGCCCCACTTTGTAGTAGCGCTTCATCTCCACCCCGGCCTGCCGGGCGCGCTCGGTATAGTCCGCAATAAAATCGTCTACGGCCCGCAAGGGCTCATAGGTACGGCGGGCCTGCCCGATAAGGCGACCCTTTCCTTCCAGGGCGATGTGCTCCGCGCTGTCGGCCCAGACCATGAGGAGTTGCTTGTGGGGAAAGCCTCGCGGCCCGAAGTCTTCCTTGCGGCGGCTGGCCACCAGATCGCAACCCGCTTCCAGATGTAGGGTGACGTGGCTCTTGAGCTGAATGGCCCCACAGAGGTAGGTACCCGATGGTACGTAGACCGTGCCGCCACCTGCCGCATGGGCCGCGTCGATCGCGGCCTGCAGGGCCGGAGAGGCCAGCCGGCTGCTGTCCGGCGGCAAGCCGTAGGTCCGGGCGTCATACCAGCCCTCGGGCTGGGCCGAGGTGGTGAGGCCGCCCAGGATGAGTAGCCAAAGAAGGAGCCAAGGGGCGCCTGCAGATTTGTTCTTCATGAGATCTTACCCTTTGCCCGAAAATAAGAGCAGCTCATTCATTTGCCAAAATCTCCCGCAGGCGCGCATCGACCGCTAAGGCGTCAAGCCCGATATCCATCTCCGGGTGGTACAGCAGCCGGACCAACTCCTTGTCGATTTCGGCAAATTCCCTGGCAAAGCCTCCGTTGTTGGGACGCTCATAGAAAATGCTGTTGGGGTAGCGCGGCGAATCTTTGCCCAGCCCCAGTACCTGGGTGATTTCTTCGAGGACCAGACTCTCCTGCTGAGCCAGGCTGGGTCGCTCGGTATCGATAAAAATGCGGGCCCGGTTAATGACATCGTCGTTCCACCAGACATTGAAAATGGCAAAATTGCCCGCTAGCTGATCCTCGGCATCGGGAAAGCTGTCGATAAAATCGGTAGTCGAGCCGAAAAAGAGCAAGCAATCATAGGCGGTATTTTCGACGATTTCGATGAAAAAGCCGTCCGTAGCGAGCCGGTTAAGGGTGTCCACGGCTTGATGCACCTTGGCCAGGATGCTGGAGTCGGGGGTGCCCTCGATCAGGATGCGCATGGGGGTCTGCCATTTGCGCGTGATCTCAGAGGCGTTGCCGTTTTCAAAACCGAGGGCGATTTCCTTGAAATACCGGATGATGTCCAGCTGCTCCTGACTGAGGGCTTGGTCCGGTATGGTGGGCTGAGGGATGATTGGTTCCTCAGGCTGACAGGCCCCCAGGAAGACCGTCAGGACCATCCAGACCCACAAATGGACGCGATTTTGGCGGAACAAGGGCATGGGATGTATTGGGCTTAGTCGTTTTGGTGCTTCTGTTTCAGGTACTCATAATGGCTGTTGTCGGCCGGGCTGCGGAGGTGAAGAGAAGGCGGCAGAGTCCCCATCGCCGCCCGGGCGGCCTCCATGTTTTGGGTCATCTGCCGCAGCTTTTCCGGTTCATGATCAGCGAGATTGTCCTGCTCGCCGATGTCTGACTTCAGGTTGATGAGGAGGGTATCATGCGCAGGAACGGCCTTTTTCCAGGCGGAGCCGGCAAAGCCGGCGAAGGGGAGTTTGAGCTTCCAATCGCCTTCGCGATAGGCTTCCAGCCCCTCGGCTTTGGCGTCAAAATATAGATACCGGTCGCCGCTGCGGGGCTTCCCCTCCGTCAGCAAGCCGGAAATGTCTTCCCCATCATAAGGCCGATCCTGTGGGATGTCAGCGCCGGCCAGGGTGGCAAAGGTCGGGAACCAGTCCATCTGCAGGCTCATGCCGGCATACTCGGCCGGAGCGATATGTCCTGGCCACCAGGCCAGGGTCGGCACCCGCATACCGCCTTCAAAGGTGTACTGCTTGCCTTCCCGCAGCGGCCCCGCGGAGCCGCCGTGGTCTTCCATGACCAGCCAGGGGCCGTTGTCGCTGGAAAACACCAGCAGGGTGTTTTCCGCCAGTCCCAGGGCCTCCAGCTTCGCCATTATCTGCCCCACACTCCAGTCGATCTCCTGGACCACATCGCCGTAGAGGCCCCGCTCAGAGCTGCCCTGGAAATCGGGCGAGGCATAGATAGGCACGTGCGGCATATTGTGGGCCAGGTACAGGAAAAAGGGCTCATCCTGATGACTATCGATAAAATCCAGTGCCTTTTCGGTGTAGACCCTGGTCGTGTAGGCCTGGTTGACCTGGAAAGAGTCCACCTCATTGTCCTGGAGGTAGACGACCGTCTGCATGTCGTTGGAGTAGGGGATGCCGTAGTAGCTGTCAAAGCCCTGGTTCAGAGGCAGGAACTTCTCCCGATGTCCCAGGTGCCATTTGCCCACGCAGCCGGTCGCATAGCCTTTTTCCTTCAGGACTTCGGCGATGGTGACTTCGTCGGGCGACATGCCGGTGTAGCTGTCAGGGAAAAATACGCCGTGGATGCCCATGCGCTGGGGATTGCGGCCGGTGAGGAGCCCGGCGCGGGAAGGACTACAGACAGGAGAGGCGGTGTAATGGGCACTTAGTTTGAGCCCTTCGGCCGCCATGCGGTCGAGGTGAGGGGTGGCGATATCCGTCGCCCCGAAGCAGCCCAGGTCGCCATAGCCCAGATCGTCAGTAAGGATGAAAACGAAGTTGGGACCAGCTCCGGACAAAGGGGCGGGTTGTTGAATTTGGCAGCTGAAAACGCTGAATGATAAGGCAATCAGGCCCAGGGGAATGTATTTCATCCGATTCATTTTCATGGGTTTCAAAAGTAGGGCGTTTCTCTCACCCAAAGAGCTGAGGAGAGGCGGTGACTACCATCCGGCAGGGTCTGGAAATGCTCAGCTCAGGGCTTCGGCCCGGATGTCCTCCACTTCCGCCACCGACTTGGGAATAGGGTCTCCCAGCAGCCGCGCCCCTACGCGGGTGATGAGGTAGTCATCCTCAATCCGGATGCCCCCAAAGTCTTTGTAGGTCTCAATCCGGTCAAAATTCAGGAAGTCGGCACAGGTCCCATCGGCGCGCCAGCGATCGATCAACGGCGGGATGAAATAAATTCCTGGCTCGACGGTGAGGACAAAGCCGGGCGCTAACTCACGCCCCAGACGCAAGGACCGCAGCCCAAACTGGCTGCTCCGCGTGATGGCATCGGTATAGCCGACATAGTCCTCCCCGAGGTTTTCCATGTCGTGTACATCCAGGCCCATCATATGGCCCAGGCCATGTGGGAAAAAGAGGGCATGGGCGCCGGCCGCCACGGCCTCTTCCACGTCGCCTTTCATCAGGCCCAAGGCCTTGAGGCCCTGTGCGATGGTCAGGGCCGACTTCAGGTGGGATTCCCGGTAAGGCAGACCCGGGCGCAGCGTTTGTACCCCGGCCTGGAGGGCGTCCAGCACGATCTGGTAGATTTCCTTTTGCCGGGTGGAAAAGCGGTCACTTACCGGGAAGGTTCGGGTCATATCCCCGGCATAGTAGCCGGGCGATTGGGCGCCGGCATCGCAGAGCAGCAGGTCGCCTTCGCTCAGGGTATTGCCATAGTGGTGGTTATGCAGCACCTCCCCCCGCACCGACAGGATGATGGGAAAAGAGGGGTGCTGGCCGTGGGCCAGGGCTGCCTGATAGACCTTGGCCATGACCTCGGCCTCGGTCATACCCGGACGGGCCGTACGCATAGCCGTCAGGTGCATCTCGCCGGTGATGCGCACCGCCGCTTCGATGGCCGCCACCTCTTCGTCCGATTTGAGGCTGCGCTGCGTCACGATGGCTTGGATCAGGGCTTCAGAGGCCCCCTCCGTCACCTCGGCAGGGTTTTTGCCCAGCCAGGCGGCCATTTGCAGGCGCACCTCCGCCCGGTAGGGCGGGAGGTAGTGCACGGGACGGTCGCTGCCTAACATGGCCGATAGGTCGCCCGGATCCTTGACCGTCAGGCCGCCGCTGGCGCGGCTGTATTCTGCCAGTTGAGTCTGTGGTCCCATCCAGACGATCCAGTCCAGGGAGTAGTCTTCCCCGAAGAGAAAGCTTTCTCCGCTCTCTGCATCAATGAGTCCGGTGAGCCCCGGCCGATCGATGCCAAAATAGTAGAGAAAGGTGCTGTCCTGTCGGAACGGGTAGCCGTTGTCGGCAAAATTCATGGGGCTTTCGTCATGGCCCGGCAGCAGGATGAGGCCTTGGCCAATCTGCTGGGCCAAAGCGTGGCGACGGTCGCGGTAGGTTTCGGGAGCAAACATGAATAAGGGTATTTGGAGCCTAAGCTACGCAATCAGGGGCAAAAATGTGCACCGGAGAAACGGAAAAGGCGTGAGGGGGGGGCTATTTTATTGAATGAGATAAAATCTAACAGTGTGTTTGGTGCCAACCAACTTCCCCTCCGTATGTAGCGTTTGCGCGGACTTTCGCCCTGCTCTGCCCAGCAGCGGGTTCGGATATGGGAAAAAATTCGCATTTCGAATTACCCAGGTACACATGGCCTCCTTCACGCCAAGGAACATCTTGGGGTCGCTGACTAGGGTTGTTGGGGAGTAGTAGTGACAGGTCGCGACCTGTCACTACTACCCCCAGGCCTTGGCCTACACTGACAGAGCTGCTCACATTCCCTTGTTCAGCCTTACCCAGATCCTCCCCGGCAACGCAGACGGGACGGACATTCTGGCTCCCTATAGCCCCGTAAACGTGATACCTCCGGTTTCCGATCAGCTAATCATCCCTTGCCTTCGGCTTTCTAACTTTTGAAAGGAGGATTACGAACTTGATTCCATTTCATCCCCGAAATGGAAAAATTCCCCAACCGAAACCCTTACTCACCCACACCTGCAGTGGCATGTTTTTGCAAAAAACGATATGTTTCGCCTAGATGCCTGATCCGCCCTTAACTACCATGCGTTCCTACCTGGAAAGGATTTCCGGCCCACTTCCTGAGGCAGACTGGCTCTGCCTGTCTGAGATGTTGCGGCGCCAGGAGATTCCGGCCGCCGCCTTTATTTTGCGGGCGGGAGAGGTCTGCCGGGATATCTGGTATCTGGAAGAAGGGGCGGTACGTTTTTTTGAAGGCAAAGGGGAACGGGAACACACGACCCATTTTTTTCTGGCGCCAGCTTTTTTTACGGTCTACCATAGCGTCCTGCAGGGCCTCCCTTCAGAGGTGTTTATCCGGGCGACGGAGCGCTGTCGTTTGTGGCGCCTGCCTCACGACCGATTACAGGCGGCGTACGCCCAGTCACACCATTTGGAACACATCGGCCGGCTCATGGCCGAGCAGCAGTTTATCGCCGAGTATGAGCGCCGCCGTCTGCTACTTCATACCGATGCTCTGGGGCGCTACGAACACCTGGAGCGCCATCAGCCAGAGGTGTTGAAACGGTTTTCCCAAAAAGACATAGCCAGTTATCTCGGGATCACACCGGTTTCTCTGAGCCGGCTCCGCCGTTCCCGACAGCGTAGCCAATGAGGGATCTTATCCTATGATAAGAAATACCCGATTGCCGTACCGGACCTTTGGGACATCAAATCTCAACAGGTTATTTATGTCAAGTCACGTATCAAACAAACAAGTTATTCTCATTACCGGGACTTCCCGGGGCATTGGTCAGGCCGTTGCCGAGGCCCTGCGAAAGGCAGGCCACGTGGTGTATGGCAGTTCCCGCCGCGGGCGGGATTCGGACCCCTTTCATCTGGCTTTGGATGTAACGGATCCGGAGGCCTGCCGCCGGGCGTTGGCCCAGGTCGTGGCGGAGCAGGGGCGTCTGGATGTACTAGTCAACAATGCGGGGTCGCATTTGACGGGAGCCGCCGTCGAAAACGGGCTCGAAGAGGTGCGAAGCCAGATGGAGTTGAATTTCATGGGGGCGGTACACATGACCCAGGCCGTCTTGCCTGTTTTCCTGGAGCAACGATCGGGGAAGCTCATCAATATGAGCTCATTGGGAGGCTTGCTTGCGCTTCCCTTTACCAGTGCCTACAACGCCAGCAAGTTTGCGCTGGAGGGCTATATGTCATCCCTTCGCCAGGAGGTCATGCCCTTTGGCATTTGGGTTTCTAATCTGAGCCCTGGCTATATCCATTCCGGTACGGTAGACCAGTCTATCCTGGCCCCATCCCAGCCACATCCCTTGTTTGCGTCCTTTCGGGAAGGCCTGCACCAGCAGATGTTGATCGATTCCTCCCGGGGATTGGCCATGGCCACGGTTGCCCACCGGATCACGGACATCGTGGCCGCGCGGCGACCGCGCTATCAATACAAGTTGGGGCGAACCGCCCGTATGTACACCTTTCTCCAAGGCCTACTCCCGGAAGGTCTGTTTCACGCGGCAGTACGTCGCACCTTTGCTTTGCCAGATCGGGTGGATTATTGAGAGGGGAATTGCGATAGGTAACGGAAAAAGGTCTCCGGATCAATGTTGGCGCCACAGGCGATGAGGCCCACCCGCTGGCCGCGCAGCGGCGCGGCCAGCGGGCCCAACAGGGCCGCCAGGGAGGCGGCCCCGGCGGGCTCCACCGCGAGCTTCAGCTCGCTGAAGCTCAGGCGCATGGCCTCGACCAACTGGGTGTCAGTGACGCGCACCACGCCGTCAAGCAGTTGCTGGCACAGCCCGAAGCTGTAGGGTAGGGCAAAAGGTGAGCCCAGGCTGTCGGCGATGGTCCGCACCGCCTCGATGGCTTCGGGCTTGCCGCTGGCAAAGCTACGGGTCATGGAGTCGGCGCCTTCAGGCTCCACGCCATAGAGCTTGATCCCGGGATAGAGCTGCCGCAGGGCGCTCGCCATGCCGGAGGCAAGGCCGCCGCCGCCGATGGGGAGGATGGCCGCGTCAAAGGGCCCTGCTTGTTGGGCAAATTCCCAGCCGACCGTGGCGGTTCCCAGGGTGGTGCCGGGACCCTCAAAAGGATGCACAAAGGTGCGCCCCTCTTCTTCCTGAATCTGCTCTACCGTGTCAAAGGCGACTTTGACATTGTCGACCAGGACCACTTCTGCTCCCAGTTCCTGGCAACGCCGTACCCGAAAGGGATTGGCGGTATGCGGCATAACGACCTTGGCATGGCTGCCGAGCAGCCGGGCCGCATAGGCCACGGCGATGGCGTGGTTGCCGGCACTGACGGCAGTGACCCCTTGGCTGAGGGCCTCGTGTGAGAGTGCTCGCATGACCCGCAGCGCGCCCCGCACCTTGAAACTGCCGCCTAGCTGGAAGAGTTCCAGCTTGATCATGACTTCGGTTTCCGGGCCCAGGCGCCGGTCTTTCTCCGGGCCTTGCCAGGGCAGGATCGGGGTCTGCCGGACCAGGGATTTCAGGTCAGCATGGGCCATGGAAATCTCATCCAGGGTAGGGGGGAGGGGCTTGGACATAAAGGGAAACTTGGGTAGATCGGTGAGGTCGATGAAAAACGGTGCTTCCCCTGATTTTTGCAAATAGCGGGTAGGATTTTATTTCAATAGTAGTTGAGGCAAAGAGGAAAAAAACTTGACTTATATTCAAAAAGTTTCGACCTTGACCTCCGAAGTAGTTTGAGTTTGGTTCTGTAGGGACCTGGATTTCCATCCGGGTCTCTTTTTTTTATGTAGTTTCGGGCATGCATCATGTCTGTCTACACATTGGAACCATCCTCCTGCTGGGTTTCCTGTTTGGCCCGCAGGTACGCGCCCAGGCGCCCAAGGAGGAAGTAGAGACCCGGATACCGATACGGGCTTTTCCGGACGCCGCCCTGACGGCCTTGGCGGACTTGCGGCCTGAGACCCGCCGGGAGCGCTTTTACACGGAGCAGAGCGGGGACCATCACAGTTTTGAATATAAGGCAAAATGGCAGCGGCACTGGCTGAGCATCGAGTTTGACGATGCTGGCCGGCTGGAGGATATTGAGGAATTGGAAAAGCTGCGGCGTTTGCCCCCAGACCACCGCGCGGCCCTCAAGGCTTATTTTGAGACCCATTACACGGGCTACCACCTCCGCCGCCTCCAGCGGCAATATTCCGCTCCGGACTCATCGGTGACGACCGCAGAGGCGTTGCGGCTTTTCCAGGCCGGGGAGCGGGAGGCCCTGGTCCTGCGTTACGAATTGGAGGTGGAGGTCAAAACGCCCGAGGGCCTGGCCGAGTATGAGTATCTGTTTGATCCGACAGGGAAGCTTCTGAGCCAACGCCCGATTGTGCGCCGCTCGGCGGACCATGTGTTATACTGACATCCGGGTCTCAGGGCCCGTTTGTCTTGAGGAGACTGCTTCATGCCTGCTTATTCTTTTTTCCGCTTGGTCGCGATTCCCTGTCGATATGGACTCCTCCTTTGGGGGCTGGGATTCCTGGGCGCGCTCCTGGCCCAGCCCGCCTGGCAGTGGGAGCCTTCCTTCTCCTACACCCATACGCTCACTTCTTACTGGTCGGTCAATGCCCGGGTGGTGAGCATGCAGCGGCGGGCCGCCGATCCGCAGGCCGATCCCCGCTACAGCTGGGATCGGATAGAGCTCGCCGGCTTTGCCACCTACCGCCTGCTGGGCGGCAAAAAACTCTCGCTAGGCTATACCCAGCGCCGCCTGGATCCGCTGGAAGCCGATGGTGGCTGGGAAAACCGGATTACCCAGCAGTTTGCCTTTGTGAGCTATGTGGGCGGGCAGCGCATCGGCCACCGCCTGCGGTCCGAGCAGCGGTTTCGGCCCGAGGGCCTCACCCAGCGCTTTCGGTATCGCCTGAGCTACGATGTGCCGCTCAATGGCGAAAAGCTGGACCCCGGTGAAAGCTATCTCTTTGTCTCTGAAGCCGTTCACCTCTCCCTCGGCGCCCGACAGGCAGCCGCCAACCGGGTCTATGTGGCCTGGGGCCATCGCTTTGGCCAAAACCAAAAGCTCGAAATCGGGTTGGAACATCGCTGGGAAGGTCTGGGGACGGGTTCTCCCAGCCATTTCCTGCATCTGGTGACAGCCTGGTATCTGAGTCGCCAGACCAGAACCCTGAACCCTTAACCCGGAACGCTCAATCCGGAACGCTCAACGCTTAACGCCCAACCCGGAACGTCGAACATGTCCACCCCCACCCGCCCTATGCGGCGTTTGTTTCGATACCTGCGCCGCTACCGGCGCGCGCTTAGCTTTTCGTCCCTCGCCAGCATCACCAACAAGATCCTGGACCTGATGCCGCCCCTGCTGGTGGGCTGGATCATCGACAACCTCACCGGCCACCCGCCGGGGTGGCTGTCAGCCTGGTTTGGGGTGGATAGTCTTTGGGGCGGGGCGCTCTTTCTGAGCCTGGCCATCATTGTCATTTTTGGTTTCGAGAGTTTCTTCGAATGGCTGTACCAGATCGGTTTCAAGACCCTGGCCCAGCGAGTGCAACACGACCTGCGGCTCGACGCCTATGATCACCTGCAGCACCGGGAGGTGGCCTATTTCGAGCAAAACCGCACCGGCAACCTCATGGCCATCCTCAACGATGACATCAACCAGCTGGAGCGTTTTCTCAACAGCAGCTTCAATGAGTTTTTGCAACTCGTCGTTCTCTTCCTCTTCGCCTCCTTCACCCTCATTGCCTACGCCTGGGAGCTCGCCCTCATCGGCATCGCGGCCATCCCCCTCATCATCCTGGGCAGCCTCTGGTACCAGCGCGTGATCGCGCCCCGCTACCAGCGCATCCGGGAGGCGGTGGGCGCCCTGAGCAGCCGCCTGGAAAACAACATCTCCGGCATCATGGTGGTGAAAAGCTTTTCGGCTGAGGCCTACGAATGGCAACGCGTCGCGGACGTGTCCGAAGATTACCGGCAGGCCAACGTCTCGGCCATTCGCCTGAATGCCACCTACGTACCGGTGATCCGCACCTTCATTGCCTTGGGCTTTGCCGGGTGCATGTTGCTGGGCAGCTGGTGGGTGATTGAGGATACGGGCAAAATCACGGCCGGCGGCCTGACCTTTTTCGGGATGATGATCCAGCGGCTGTTGTGGCCCATGACCCGGATGGGGGCCATCTTTGATGAGTACGAGCGCGCCCGGGCTAGCGCACGGCGCATCTTTGGGCTGATGGACACCCCCAACCAACTGGTCCAGCCAGCCGTGCCGGCGACCTTCCCGGTCGCGGGGGGGATTCGGCTGGAGCAGGTCCATTTTGCCTATGATGCCCGCCGGCCCATCCTGTCGGGTCTGGATCTGGACATCCGGCCAGGTGAAACCATCGGCATCGCCGGCCCCTCAGGGGCCGGGAAGACCACCCTCATCAAGCTGTTGTTGCGGCTCTACGATCCCACCGCAGGCCGCGTATGCCTGGACGGGCACGATTTACGGGATCTGGACGCCGCCTTTTTGCGGCGGCACGTGGCCCTGGTGTCGCAGGATACCTACCTCTTTCACGGGACCATCGCCGAAAACATCGCCTATGGGCTTTCGGGGGTGTCGACGGAGGCCATTGCCCGGGCGGCCGCCCGGGCCGAGTTGGCCCCTTTCATTGAGAGCCTGCCCGATGGCTACGACAGCCTCGTGGGCGAGCGGGGCATCAAGCTCTCCGGGGGACAGCGGCAGCGCCTGAGCATCGCCCGGGCCATCCTTAAGGATGCCCCCGTGCTCATTCTGGATGAGGCCACCAGCTCGGTCGACTCGGAGACGGAGGCAGCCATACAGGCCCACCTGGACGAACTGGTGCAGGGACGCACCGCGCTCATTATCGCCCATCGCCTGTCGACCCTCCGCAAGGCCGACCGCATCGTGGTCCTGCAGGATGGCCGGGTGGCCGAGACCGGCCACCACACAGATCTGCTGGCCCGCCAAGGCGTTTATGCCGGGCTTTGGGCGGTACAAGTGGGCGTCTAGCGCCGCCAAGCGGCCTCAAGGCTTCATTTTCCCCGGATAGTTCCTTACCTTTCGGTAGACTCAACCCAAGCCTTATGGAACTCTCTCCCGCGATTCAGACTGCCCTCTTCAATGCCGGTTTTGTCCTGCTCTATTTGCTCCTCTTCTTTCTGGCCAAGTGGGTCAAGGACCGGCTCTCGCCCTATGATCTGGATGAGCAGCTCACCGAGTACGACAATGTCGCGGTGTCGGTCAGCGTGGCAGGCTACTTCCTGGCTGTAACGGCCATTTTCGTTGGGGCGGTGATGCCGGGGGAAGGGGCAGGCAACCGGCCTGACCCGATCTGGTGGGAGGAATATCTGGCCGTGGCAGGCTATACCCTGGGAGGGATTGTGCTGCTACAGCTTTCCCGCTGGCTCAATGATAAGCTGATCCTCTATCGCTTCGAGGTGAATAAGGAAATCATCAAGGATCAGAATCCCGGAACCGGGGTCGTGGAGGGGGGGGCCTACCTGGCCTCGGGCCTCATCATCGGGGGATCGGTCTATGGCGAAGGCGGCGGCCCGGTCTCTGCCTTGGTATTTTACGCCCTGGGGCAGCTATGTCTGATTCTCTTTGGGCTGTTGTACGAGCGCATCTCGCCATATTCCGTCCATGACGAGATCGAACGGGACAATACGTCCGCCGGCCTGGGCTTTGCGGGAGCACTTATCGCCATCGGGATCATCATCATGCGGGCCGTTTCCGGCCCCTTTAGGGGTTGGGTCGATGACCTGACCACCCTGGGACTTGATGTCCTGGTCGTATTCATTTATCTGCTGGGGGTTCGCTTCGTGTTTGACAAGCTGGTGCTGCGCCGTAGTGATCTGCAAACCGAGATTGCTCAGGATCAGAACCTGGGGGCCGGCCTGCTCGAAATGGTGGTAGCCATCAGCTTTGCCGTGGTATTGTTCTTTGCCCTCTGATCGGTAGGGATTCCCCTTTCTTGATTACCCCTTTCCAGTTTTCATATGAAATACAAAAAGGCGCGATTGGTGGCCTTGGTGGCCCATCTTGATGCGCTGCGGGAACAGGCCTTCCATTATGAAGCCAAATACCGAACCCGTCTCAGCAAGGTGCATAGCTCCTATCAGCTGAGCGCCATCAACCTGATCCATTATCTGGCCTTGCGTCGGGAAGACATCCGGGTGGTTCAGAAGGCACTAGGGAATATGGGCCTCTCTCGATTGGGGCGGGCCGAGAGTCATGTCATGGCCTCGGTGCTGGCCATCAGAAAAGCCCTGGCCGCGCTGGCAGGGAAAAAGGCCAATCTGCCCGACGCGCCGGCCCCGGCGCGGATTGATTTCAAGGAAGGCCGCCGCTTGCTCAAGCGGCATACCAATAGCTTGCTTGGCAAGAAAATCAAGGGCACCCATATCCGTATCATGGTGACCCTTCCCAGTGAAGCCGCCGAGCGCTACGAATTGGTACGCGATCTCGTTGTCGGCGGCATGAGTGCCGCCCGCATCAACTGCGCCCATGACGGGCCGGAGGTCTGGAAGCAAATGGTCCGGCAGGTGCGCCGTGCCAGCCGGGAGACCGGTCGCAATTGCCGGGTTTGCATGGACCTCGGCGGCCCCAAGCTGCGTACCGGGCCCATGGAGCCGGGGCCGGAAGTGATTCACCTGCGTCCCAAGCGCAACCCGCTGGGGCAGGTTATCAACCCGGCGCGGGCCCTGCTATGGCCCGATGATCAGCCTGCGCCCGTACATGCGGGCGGAGAACCGCTGCTTCCCATGCCGGCCGCATGGCTGGCTGGCCTGTCCCTCGGCGATGTGCTCAGCCTGAAGGATAGCCGCGGCAAGACCTGCCTCCTCACCGTCACCGCCCTCCTGGAGGCGGGCCGGGTGGTCGAGACCCATGATTCGACCTACATACAGGCGGGAGCCGAGGTATCGCTTAAGCATGGGACCCATCCCGGTGGTCCGGGTCTGGTAGGGAGCCTGCCTCCGGTGGAGTCGTTCATGGTGCTCCACACCGGGGATACCCTCATCCTTCATGCCGATCCCCGGCCGGGCGCCCCGGCAGTCTACGATGAGACGGGGCAACTGCTGGCCCCGGCTCATATCTCCTGTACCCTGCCTGCGGTATTTGCCGACGTGAAGGTGGGGGAGCCCGTCCTGATGAATGATGGCAAAATTGAAGGCCGCATTCGGGTGGCCCAGCCCGATGCCCTGGAGATTGAGATCACCTTTGCCAAGGAAGGCGGGGCCAAACTGCGCGCCGACAAAGGCATCAACTTTCCGGAAAGTGCCCTCGGGGTGCGGGGCCTGACCGACAAGGACCGGCAGGACCTGGAGTTTGTCGTGGAGCATGCCGATGTGGTCAACTTTTCCTTTGTGAATTCCTCCCAGGATGTGGAGGACCTGCTCGACGCCTTGCATACGCTGCATGCCGAGGACCTGGGCATCATTCTCAAGATTGAAACCCGCAAAGGCTATACCCATTTGCCAGACATTCTTCTGACGGCTATGCAAAATCACCCCATCGGGGTGATGCTGGCCCGTGGCGACCTCGCCATCGAGGCGGGCTGGGAACACCTGGCCCACGTGCAGGAGGAGGTGCTGCGGATCTGTGAAGCGGCGCATGTGCCCATCGTCTGGGCGACTCAGGTGCTGGAGTCTCACGCCAAGAAGGGCCTCGCCTCCCGGGCTGAGATCACCGATGCGGCCAAGGCCCACAATGCCGAGTGTGTCATGCTCAACAAGGGGCCGCACATCCTGCGGACGCTGGGGCTTCTCAATGAGATTCTGGAGTCTATGGAAGAATACCGGCAAAAAACGGCCCCCATGCTGCCGGGGCTCAAAGTTCTAATCCCTTCGTCAGGCCTGTTAGGGCGGGAATAGAGGGGCTGATACACCCTGGGGGCAGGATGGTCCTTTCTCCTGCTGCAAGTATACTTGACGGCGGATGCCCAATCAGAAAGTTTCTTTTTCGAACCGTACCACATGATGAATGTCCCTGTCCGAATACGGCTGATGGCCGGCTATGCCGGTGCTTTGTTTTGTTTCGTTTTGGTCTTAACCGCCTGTGGCGGCAGCCCGCAGCCGAGTCAGCCGGCTCAGGTAGCCCCGCCGCCCCCTGCCAAGGATGCCCGCTATCTGCGGGGAGAGGACACCTACAAAACCAAATGCGCGGTCTGTCACCGCGTGAATCAGAAGCTCGTCGGGCCAGCCTTGGCTGGCGTCCGCGAGCGCTATGCCGGGGAGGAACAGTGGCTTTTTGCCTATATCCGCAATGCTCCTCAGATGATCAAGGAAGGTGACCCCAAGGCGGTGGCTTTGTTTGAAGAATATAACAAGGCCCTGATGACGGCCTATCCCGACCTCACGGATGCTGAGATCGCGGATTTGTTGTATTACATTGAGGAGGCCACGGAGTAGGTCTTTGATATGCAGGGAATTAGATATGATATCCACGAATGTGGATAACTCTTGTTGAAAAACGGCCTGTTTTGGTGTAAAAATCCAAGTCTTCTTTTTTGGATAATTCCTTCTATCCTTGCATCTTGAATTCACCAAGTAAGTGATACGGGCAGATTCTTCAAGACCACAGCTTCGGCGGTTCAAGTTTCTCCCAGAGATCTTTGACACAGTCAAGCCAGCCAAAACCCGGGCGCCGCAAGGTGCCGGCGTGGAGGCAGCCCAAGCAGACCCCTAGGGTCTGGGAGTTCGGGGGCAGTCGCCGAGAGGCGGCCGTCGTGCGGAGTCCGGCCAGCCAGGCAGTTTCTTCGGAAACTTCTTTGCGCGGGTTTTTGGGTAGTGGTAAAGTGCGCCGACTCGGAAGGGGGTTGCCGGCGTGCGCAGCGTCTACGGACAAAGTGTGCGTACTTCTGATCCGGGTTGGGTGTTCGGGGTGATTCTTCGGAATCAGCACGAATGCACGAGCGCAGCAAAGTCTACGGACTTGGCACCTCAGGTGCGATCGGGACAAGGTCCCAGAGCATGCTGCCGGGTGCAGGCCTCCAGCCATCATGGTCAGGGTGGGTTCTTCGGAGCCGCTCAGGTCAGGCGGGGAGTTAGCTGATGTATCTCGCACTGAGAATTCCTTTCGCAAACGTGGCAAGCCTCCGGGCTGCGCCGCAAAAGCGATCTGGTACATGCAGGCAGTGGCTCGCGCCCCTGTCGCAAGGTACTGCCACGGAACTGTAGCTTGGCATTGCTGGTGCGCTACGGCAAGCTGGTAATGAAGGGGAAACACTTGTGGTACTCATGAGTGTTTCCCCTTACGTTTTTTATGCGCCCGGCCGGGCGCGCCGCCTCCTTGGCCCTGGACCCAAAATGAAAGCGGCTGGCTCGATTGAGCCAGCCGCTTGGTATATACATCACAACCAGGGTTCCTTTAGATCGCCTCCCGCGAGCGGATCTTCTCTTTGTATTTCTTCAGCTGAAGCTTGAGCTTGTCCGTGGCCAGGTCGACCGCGGCCTCAAATGTTTTCGCCTCTTCCTTGGCGATCAGGAGATCGCCGGGGACCATCAGCTTGATTTCCACATGCTTGTTGGCATTTTTCACTTCCTGCTGCACCTTTAGTACCACCGTACCTTCGATGATACGATCAAAAAACTGGTCCAGCTTATCGCACTTCTTCTGGATGTACGACTTCAGCCGGTCGGCGGCGGTAAAGTGAATGGATTGAATGGTAACTTTCATATTTACTGGTCTTTATGGTTACCGGCTCGGGGATGAGCCTGATTGTGAACACGTTTTAGCTTCGAGATGCTGTTGTGTGTATATACCTGTGTGGCGGCCAGGCTACTATGGCCCAGCAGCTCCTTGATGGCATTGAGGTCGGCCCCGCGGTCGAGCAGGTGGGTGGCGTAGCTGTGTCTCAAGACATGCGGTCCCCGGTGGGCGAGGGAGGCTACCTGCCCCACATACTGCCTGACAAGGCGGTAAACCAGCTTGGGGTAGAGCGGGGCCCCGTTGGGGCGTACCAGCAGGGCCTGATCCAGCGAGACATCCTCGGCCTGGGCGGCCTCCAGATAGGTGTCAAGAGCTGTCGCCACATGCTGCCCATAGGGCAGCCGGCGGGTTTTGTTGCCCTTGCCCGTCACGGTCAGGGTACGGCCGTAGCGGTCCAGATCGGCCAGCCGCAGGGAGATCAGCTCGGCCCGGCGCAGGCCGCACCCATAGAGCAGCTCCAGCATCAGCCGGTCGCGGGCACCTTCAAAGCCGGCGGGAAAATGCTTCCCGTCAAGCAAGGCCTCGGCTTCAGACTCCTTAAGAAAAGCCGGCAGAGGCTTGTCGTAGCGGGGTACAGTGACCGTGGCGGCAGGATTGTTATCCAGAAGGCCTCGTTGCTGCAGAAAGCGAAAATAGGTTTTGGCAGCCGAGAGCTTGCGGGCGAGGCTGCGGTAACTAAGCC
>RFHL01000474.1 GCA_003696875.1 Bacteroidota bacterium
AACTCCCACTCCGCCTCCGTGGGGAGGCGGTAGCCATTTGCCTGCCAATCAGCCGTTACCACCTCGCCCTCTATGGTGTAGACCGGCGTGAGGCCTGTGGTGCGACTGAGCCAATTGCAAAAAGCCACCGCGTCATACCAGGACACATTGACGATCGGATGCGGACCTGTTCCCCAACCCGTCTCTTCGGGAAGGGCTCGCCCCGTGGCACCACAGAAAGCCGAAAAAGACGCCCAGGTCACTTCATTGGCCCCTAGCCAGAAGGTACTGACCGTGATGGTGTCCAGATACTCATCCCCATCCAGCCCATCCCCAAACAGGTCGCCCATCACAAAAGTCCCCCCTTCGACTTTTACGAAGCTCCCCGTGAGGGCTGCCAGGACATCGGGGTCAAGGGAATGGGTTTGCCGGACTTCCACCTTAAAACGAATTTCCGCCACACTCAGACGGCCGATCTCCTGCTGGGCGGCCCACCTGATACATTTGTCCTGGCCGCCGACTTGTCCAGGCCCTACGTCTCCGGCAACCATCTCCTTGGGGCCCTGGTAGCTGGCCCCACCATTTAGGGAGACAAAAAGGGAAACGAAAAAGGAATCTCCGGGCTGGCAGCCTGTCAGATCATAGTATACATAGACAGAGTCTCCTCTTTGATCCGGACGCACGTGCTCCACCACCTGCGCACCCAGGTGCGGCAACGTCCCCACCACGAAAAGGGTAAGCCAAACCCACCTACGCCATATGCTATGCTGGTACGCCCCCATCAGTCTTCCAATACATATATGACGACATCCCCCAACTGATCATCCAGCAACTCCGGATGCTGGATCATGTGTGGGCCTTTGGTCTCCTTCACCAGGGCGGGCACCTTCTCCCCCAGGTAGGTGGCGAGCTCGTAAATGGTGATCATTTGATCGTCATTGAGATCCGCTTCGCCTTGTCCGAGACCGCTGACGATCCCCTCCGTAAACGCACCATTTTCCCACTGTGGGTCTTCATAGGAAAACTGATTGGCTTTGCTCGAAACCAGCATCGACATCCCTTGCACCAAATTCAGCTGCCGGAGCTGCTGATTCACTTCCTCCGGATTGGCTGCCTTCGCCCCTCCGCTGTAGCAGGCATCGACAAATACCAGCTTCTTACAGGGAAGTTCATCCAGAATCTCCCGGAGCTCTTCGAATTCCAGAGCGGTAGACCGGTAGCGTCCTGACTCATACTTACTACCGTGGAGGTAAAAGCGATTTTTGTGAATCACCCCATGGGAGGAGAAGAAAACCAACAACAGGTCCTGAGCGCCCAAGTTGCCATAGTTGTGCATAAGGGTATACTCCTCCAGCCCGGCCATGATCCGGTTGGACTCGGCGGTGTCCCCGATCATGGTGCTCACATGCACCTCGGAAAACAAGGGGGCTAACTGATCCTGGCGATCCGAAAACAGGCGGGCAAAATCCATGGCATCCTGCTGGCTGAACATCAAGTCCGGGGAGGGCCCTACTGAAAAAACAAATAATCGGGGCTTAATGGGGGAATACGTGATCGTAATGGTATCAGACATGGCCATAGCCGTAGGAAATG
>RFHL01000475.1 GCA_003696875.1 Bacteroidota bacterium
CCCAACGCCAAGTTTGCGGTGCGCCTGGGCGACTGGAAAGGCGTAAAAGAATGGGCCGGGGGGCCTTTGCAGATTTACGACCTCGCCGAGGACCCCGGCGAACTGTTCAACTGGCATTACGAGCGGCCGGATCTGGTCGAGCAGTTTGAGGCGATCATCGCCCGGGAGCACCACCCCAGTCCGCATTGGCCCCTGCGCGGGGAATAAGCGGGCTGCCGGGCAACCGGTTCGCCTCCGTCTACCTTTTTTCCCAGCGGAGCCAGGATACGCCCCCAGCCTGCTGCAGCCGGAGCACATAATAGCCGGGCGGGAGGGAATCCAGGCGCCCCTCCCAACGCCCTTGACCCGAAAAGGCCGACAGCTCGCGCCCTTGCATATCCAGGACGGTCCCCACAAAGGGTTGGCTATCGGGTGCCTCCACCCGCAAGATACCGGTGGAGGGGTTGGGAAACAGCCGCCAGGGACTTGTCGCCCTGGGGGCCGATGTCCCCGTGATGATGGCAGCGAGTCCATCCAAGCGGGCCGCTAACTGGGCCTCGTAGAGCGACTCCGGTACCAGGCCGGGGGTATTGGCGCCTTCGATATAGCCGACTGGGGCGTTGAAGGGGCCATTCCCATTGATCTGCCCACTGCAGCCGATGGCGTAATTTTGGGCAGTCGGCGGTTTTTGGACCAATAGCTGCCCGGTACCCACATCGCAATGCCAGGCCACGGAATGCGCGACCGACCAGCCATGTCCGGTCCCGTAATCGCCGCGGTTGTAGAGGGCCAGCAGGCGCAGGCCCTGGCTTCGCACCGACGTCTCTACGTGGTTGTCGTAGAGCAGGCCCATGCTCCAGCGGCGATGCCCCTCGCTGGAGGTGTAGGCCCCAGCCGAGGTGCAACGCAAAAAAACACAGCCTGAAACCGAGGAGGTCCCGTTTGACACGTAATGATGCCGCCCGTTGGTGGCATGGCAGTTACGGACCAGCACCTGCGAGGAAGCCTGTACGAGGTTGAAGTTGTACATACGGGACCCCGTCACCTGGGCCACCGGGTCCAGGGCCCGGCAGTCCGCGATGGTCACCCGGGTGGCCGTCTGGGTATAAACTCCTGCCAGGCCAAAATGCAGAAAGGTGCAGCCTTTCACCCAGGCATCCTCCACCTGGACCAGCCCCACGGCATTCCAGGCGTGGGCCTCATCATCTCCTCCGGCAGTCTCGATGTCAATGCGCAGGCTTTCCAGCCCGACTTGCGTCACCAGACCCGCCCGATCATAGACATACACATAGGAGGGCGAAAGCGAGCGGTCCAGGGTGTTGTAGACGGGTACGTCCAGCCAGAGGGTATTCCCGTCGATGGCCACCACCCGCCGGTTGAAGACGAGGGGTTGGCTCCCCAGACTCCAGTTGTCATCCCCGGCAGTTCCCCCTCCGTCTATGGCATCGAGCCAGGCCTGGGTGCAGGGATGATAAATCACCACATTGTCGCCGGAGGCAAACGGGCCCGGATCTTCCACCTCAATGGCATACTGCCCGACCAGTACCCGGTCAGAGCTTAGGTTCACCTTGGTATTGGCTACGCGACCGGCCCAGCGGGTATCGCTGCCGCCGCCTAGTACGAGTATGTCTCGCTGATCAGGCACATTCCCGACGCCGATGAGCACGGTATTGGCCGTGGTATCAGCCCCGTCGCCTACGCCCCGCAGGACGACCCCGCTGTAGGGGACCTCCAGCGTACCGTGGATTTCGTAGCGACCGGTATCGAGCAGCAAGGCCCCGCGAAAGCCCTGGCTATCAAGGGGCATGGCCCCCACCTGATCGATGGCCGCCTGAATATGGGCGGTATTGTCCCCGGCTACCGGGCCGATGGTCAGAACCGTCGGCACCTGCGGCAGGTCCACCCCGCCGCCTCGGTAGCCGGCGTGACTGAAGTCGGGAATCATGTTGCCTTCGGCGTCGCGCTCATAGCGCAGGCGGCCATCGGGCTCAACGGAGACAATACCCGATTGCCACTGCGCCAGCAGACCCAGAGGCAGGCATGCGATCAGGCAAAGGAGAGGAAAACGAAGGGTAGACATGGGAAAATGGGGTTACAAATCACAGCGGGAAAAAGATACGGAGAAACCCGGATCAGGTGGATCCGGGTTCTCCTTGGGTATGGCAACCTCAATCGATCCTCAGTTTCAGGGTCTGCTGCCCTCCATCAGAGGTCAGGCGCAGCAGGTACAATCCCCGCGCCAGCGCGGGCAGGGCCCACCTGAGCTCCTGGCTGCCGCTGCGATAAGGCCGCTGGGTCCGGGCCAGCTGCCGGCCTTGCCCATCCAGGAGGCTGAGGTCCAGGACCCCAGGGATACCGGCGTTCAGGCGCAGGTTCAGCGGCTGCCCGGAAACCAGCGGATTGGGATAGATCTGAACCCCAGCCGTGGCAAAGGGGGCCTCATTGCTCACGCTCAGCACACAGGTAGAATTATCTTCGGCTGGCGGGGCGCTGCCGATGCTGATGTAGTCGAAATAGAAGGCGTTACCGGGGAAATTGGCTTCGTCCCGGTCCAGGAAAAACCAGACATCGCGCAGATCAGTGGAATCAAAACCGCCCAGGTCCGGGCCGGTGAAGGTATAGGTGAGCTCGGTCCACTGGTCCAGACCCGCCGGGACCATCTGCCGTACAATCTCGGTACGCGAGCCCGTACCCCCATCGCCGGAGCGCAGGAGCATGGCGAGCTCCACGGCCTCCTCGCTGCGCACGCGCACCAGGAAGCGCATCTGGCCCGACAGGTCGCTCAGGTCATTGCCAAAGCCATCCAGGGGATTCAGCACGATGGGTTTAAAGGCCAGGTGGGGGTCCCCGACCGGATCGGTCACCGAGATGCCCAGCTGGCTGCAGGCCGTGTCGATCGTCTGGGTGTACTTGACCGACTCGGAGCCCCCCAGAATCCCATCGGTGGAATCGGCCCAGTGAAGCACCCAGGGAAAGGCGAAGGGCGGAAAGAGGGAACAAGCTGAGTGGGTGGACGCGGCCGGTTTTTCGCCGAAGGCAAAGTAATCTACCCAGAAGGCATTCCCGGCAAAATTGTCCGTGCCATAATCCAGGAAGAGCCAGATGTCTCGCAGGTCGGTCGAGTCAAAGCCCCCGAGCGTACCCGCATCGAAGGTAAAGGTCAGCTCAGTCCAGCTAAGCGTATCCCCAGCCACGGTCTGGCTGATGCGACTGGTGCGAAAAGCGCTACTCCCATCTCCCGAGCGCAGCTGTAAGGCCAGCTCGACCGAATCCCGGCTGCGCACCCGCAGGTGAAACTGCATGCTCCCCGACAGGTCGGCGATGTCATTGCCGGCAGTGTCCAGCGGATTCACAATGATGGGGCTGGTGCCATTCCAGGGGGTCGTGGCTGGATCAGTGACGCTCAGGAAGAGCTGGCTACAAGCCGTGTCGATCGTCTGGGTCAATGCTGCGGCGGCGCTGCCGCTGAAAAGGGGATCGCTGCTCCGATCAAAATGCACGGCATATTGGACTGCGTCGGTGGTATCCACCGGGTCGGTCGTGGTATCTACCGGACAGAGCGAAAAGGTCTCCGGACCCGGGGCCATGCCGATCGCAAAGTAATCGAAGACAAAGTCGTTTCCGGCAAAGTTGTCCTCCCCCGGGTCGAGGTAGAGCCAGATATCCCGCAGATCGGTCGAGTCAAAACCGCCCAGGCTGAGGGAGTCGAAGGTGTAGGTCAACTCGGTCCAGCTGGCGGTATCACCCGGCACCACTTGCTCCAGGCGACTGGTGCGGAAGGCGGCGCTGCCGTCGGCCGCCCGCAGCAGGAGTCCCAGTGTGACAGAGTCGCGGCTCCGCACCCGCAGGTGAAAGGACATATGACCCGAAAGGTCCGTCAGGTCGCCGCCTCCGGCAGGCAGCTGAGGATTGAGAATCAACGCACTAAAGGCCGGCAAAGGCGCCCCCACCGGATCGGTTACCGAGACGGCCAGCTGGCTGCAGGCCGTGTCTAGCACCTGGGTCAGGGCATTGCCCCCGCTACCGGTAAAGGTGGCATCGCTTGGGCCATCCCAATGCAAAAGATAGAGAGGCATCGCCTCCGGGAAGCAAGGCGAGAGGCTGTCGGCGGCCGGTGGCGCGCCTATGCTCAGGTAATCGAAGTAAAATCCATTTCCGGCAAAATTTTCATCCCCCC
Source organism: Bacteroidota bacterium (assembly GCA_003696875.1). GTDB lineage: Bacteria > Bacteroidota > Bacteroidia > J057 > J057 > RFHL01. The sequence goes on from RFHL01000475.1 coordinate 4,157, forward strand.
GGTCGAGGTAGAACCAGAGGTCGAGCAAGTCAGTGGAATCGAATCCGGCCACGTTGCTCGCGTTAAAAACGAACATCAGCTCGGTCCAGCTGGCCGTATCCCCCGGTACGACAAATTCTACCCGATCGCTGCGCTCGCTGCTGCTCCCCCCGCCAGAACGCAGGAGCAAGGCCAGCCGTACCGAGTCCCGGCTGCGCACGCGGGTGTAGATGCGTAGGTTGCCCGAGAGATCGGTTACCGGATTACCGGCCGTATCGACAGGGTTGAGCTGGTAGGCATTGAAGGCCGGTAAGGGGGCATTGACCGGATCGGTGACAGAGAGGCCTATTTGCCCACAGGTGAGATCCAGGGTACGGGTGGTGACGCTCCCTGCCGTACCCGAGGAAAAATCCGGATCGCTGGCACTCGTCCAATGGGTCTCGTAGATCGGCTGCGCCTGCAACAACGCAGTCCATAACATGCCGCAACTTAGGACCAGCAGCCGCCAGAATGAGTAGGTAGTAGATTTCATAAGGGGAAATTTGAAGGGAAAAATTGAGGTGTAATGAATTCCCATGATACTTCCCCGGAGGCAAAAGGAGGTCAGGGAGAAGTCTACGATAGGGAGGGGAAAAATTTTCCCCGGCCAGCAGACCCCGGCCTTGAGGACTGAGCCAGCCTTTTGCCTCCGGCAGAAAAGCGTGCCTGCGGATCAGAAAGGCCGTGAAAGCCTTACTCGGGACCCGAGGCGAAAAGCCCTTTTGCCGAGAAATGATATCTTTACTATCCCGCTCCCGAGCCACAAAGCGCCCAATAAGCAGGCTTCCTGCCTGAGCGGTGGCCAGACTGCCTGCTTGACCAAAGCGCCAGACAGATCCCCTATGAGCCTTCTCTTTTCCCGGCTTTACCGATCCTTCTTTTCAGACACATCCCAACCCCTGATCCTATGCGTGCATGGCTGATGGGCTTGGGGTGCTGGGCAATGGCCCTCTGCCTGGGACCAGCGCTACAAGCCCAGTGGCGGTTTCGCCATCTGGACAAATCGGACGGCCTGTCACAAAGCTCTGTATTTGCCATCACCCAGGACGCCGAGGGCTTTCTCTGGTTTGGCACCCGTAACGGCCTCAACCGTTACGATGGCTATCGCTTTCGCGTGTTCCAGCACCAGCCGGGCGATCCCCACAGCCTGGTGAACAACGATGTGCGCGCCATGTACTATGACGCACCTACCCACTCCCTCTGGCTGGGTACCACTGACGGCCTGAGCCGTCTGGATCTGCAGACCGAAACCTTTCACAACTACCGCCGCACCCCCGGGGGCAACAAGGGTCTGCGCGCCGACGAAGTTCGCAGCATCACCAGCGACTCACAGGGACAGCTTTGGATAGGGACCTCCCTGGGCCTGCATCGTTACCTGCCTGCAGCCGACAGCTTTGTATGGGAAAAAACGTTCCTCATCGGAACCGACACCCTGGAGACCCCAGATGTGAAGACCCTCCTCGCTGGCCCGACGGACGAGTTGTGGGTGGGGACCGAGCAGGGCTTTTTTTTCCGGGAAAACCACCTCTCCGATGCCTACCAGTTCCGGCGATGCGAGGCCCGCTATCCGGCCCTGCGGCCCCTGGCCGCGTTGCAAATCCATACCCTACTACAGGACGCCCGGGGGCGCTACTGGATCGGCACCCATACCGACGGGATGTTTGTCTGGGACCCCAAGACGGACACACTCAAGTCCTACCAGGCCCAGACGGGAGCCGCCCATAGCCTGAGCCATAACCACATCCGCACGGCCATCCAGGATCAGCAGGGGCAGATATGGGTCGGAACCCTCATGGGCCTCAACCGATACCAGCCGGATATCGATGGCTTCGAAGTCATCCTTAGCGAAGCCGGCAAACCGGAAGGGCTGAGCAGCAGCTCGGTGCGATCGCTGTTCTGCGATCAGCAGGGCGGGCTTTGGATCGGCACCTACTATGGCGGGATTCACTATCTGGATGAAAGCTTTGCCCGCTTTCGGATATACCGCCACCTGCCTGGCCTCAACAGTCTGGGGGCCAATGTCGTCAGTTCCTTTGCCGAGGCTGCCGACGGCAGCCTGTGGATCGGCACCGAGGGCGGGGGCCTCGACCACCTGGATCTGGAAAGCGGGCGCTTCCAGCACTTTCCGGCCCAACCGCAAAACCCCCGCGGGCTCAGTGGCGACAACATCAAGACCCTGCTCATGGACGGCGAGGAGCTGTGGATCGGCACCTTCCAGCGCGGGATCAACCGCTTTTTTCCCCGGCAAAACCGCTTTGAACGCTACCTCCATGTGCCGGGTGACCCCTACTCCCTCAGCAATGACAATGTCTACAGCCTGTTGCGGGAGGGCGACTCCCTCTGGGTCGCCACCTACGGTGGCGGACTCAACCACTTTGACCCTCAGACGGGCAGAGCCACGCCCTACCGCTTCGATAGTGGGGACTCGCTCAGCCTGCCCTCAGACCTGCTGAGGGTATTGCGGCGGGATGCCCGGGGCACCCTCTGGATCGGCACCGAGAAGGGTTTGGCCGAAATGAGACGGGAAGCAGGACGCATCCGCTTCCATCGGCACTTCCCGGGGCTGCGGATCTACGCCCTCCAGCCAGGTGCCAACGGGCACCTTTGGATCGGCACCTTTGGGCAAGGCCTGTGGAAGTACGATCCCCAGCAGGATACCGCTCGCCGGTACACCACCGCCGATGGCCTGCCGGGCAATACCGTCTTTGGCATATTGCAAGATCCAGAAGGCAACATCTGGCTCAGTACCGATCAGGGCATTGCCAAGCTCAACCGGCGCCGGGGCACCTTTACCCGATACCAGCATACCGAGGGACTGGAACAGCTCGAATTCAACTTCAATGCCTATTACCAGACCCGGGAGGGGGATTTTCTGTTTGGGGGCACCCAAGGCTTTACCCGGTTCCACCCCGAGCAGATCCAGCCCAACACCTTTGTCCCGCCCGTAGTCTTCAGTGACCTGGATGCCTTTAATCGTCGCATCACCGTCGGTGAAGAGGATGGTTTATTGACCCAAACGCTCAACCAGACCGCCTCTCTGACCTTTGGCTACAATGAGGCCCATTTCACCCTCCACTTTGCCGCGCTGGACTTCTCCCATCCCAAAAGCAATGCCTACAGCTATCGGCTAGAAGGCATTGATCCGGATTGGAAGTTCACCACCGGCGAACCCAAGGCGACCTATACCCTCCAACGGGAGGGGACCTACACCTTTCATCTGCGCGGCGCCAACAACGACGGGCGCTGGAATCCCGAAACCCGCACCCTCAGCATCCGGGTGTTACCGCCCCCCTGGTACAGCTGGTGGGCATACCTGGGCTACCTGCTGATCCTCGCGGCCGTGATCCTGGCCGTAGCCCGCTACGTGCGCCTGCGGCACTCCTATCAATTGGAACACCTGGCCAAGGAGAAGCAGGAGGAACTTCACCAGATGAAGCTGCGCTTTTTCACCAACATCACCCATGAGTTTCGCACCCCGCTGACCCTGATCCTGGGGCCGCTGCGGGAACTGATCCAGCGGCAGGAGGGCAGTGCCCGCAGCCTGCAACGCCTCCGCTCCATCGAGCGCAACGCCCAGCGCCTGCTTACGCTGGTCAACCAATTGCTGGACGTGCGCAAGCTGGAAGCCGAGCATCAGGATCTGGAGATCGCCGAGGGCAACATCGTCCCCTTTCTGAAAGAGATATTCCTCTCCTTTCAGGAAACGGCCCGGATACGGGGGATATCCTTTCGGTTTGAAGCGGCTGCGAAAGTAGTCCGGCTGTGGTATGACCGCGACAAGCTGGAAAAGGTGGCCTACAACCTCCTTTCCAATGCCTTTAAATTTACGCCAGATGGAGGGCAAATCACCCTGCGGGTCCGGTCCACCGGGACCGGCGGGGAGTTTGAGG
>RFHL01000476.1 GCA_003696875.1 Bacteroidota bacterium
ATATGGCCCAGCTCAACCAGCTTTCGCGCCTGCTGGCCTTTGAGCGGCGCGCCTCCAACGCACACTTGGTGGCCTCGAACATCGGACGTAAATCCTCTATGCTCGACCTGATTATCAGGGAGATCGAGGATGGACGCGGGGAAGGCGTGAGCCGCGAGGCCGCGGAGTTTCTCGACCGCCGCGCGGAAATCGAGCGCTTGCCTGCCGCCTACCGGCAAGCCACCCAGGCGATGGAGCGCATGCGCGAATCCCTGGAAAGCTTCCAGGCTCCCACCACCGACAGCATCGAGCAGGCGATTTGGGTGCACTGGGTGGGTAGCCTGTCCCTATCGGACCATGACCTGCTCGACCGCGATGCCGTCGAGGATCACCTGATCCGGATCGGGGTGCTGGGAAGCAGCGGAATTCTCGAAGTGGACACGACCGACGTCTGGGATACGGCGGAGGAGGAAGAAGCCATCCGGAATGCCCGCAGGAAGCGCAACCGCCTGCATGATATCCTGGCGGTGCCCATCTGAGCATGGGCGCGGTTTACCCGGCAGCCTTTAGGGAGGAGGAAAATCCGCGCGATTTAATGGGTCGGATGGTTGTGGCCGCCGGTCGCATGGCGGCGCGGTGCTAGCACCCGGTAGCCGAGCGAGGCCATGTCGTGGGCCGAGGCAGCGGGGGGCCGCCGTATATCCCGTGAGGCCCGCTCTGGCGCATAATTTGATTGGAGGCGGGGGACTTCACCGTCATAGCTGAGGGTGTGCATACATACCTCGCTGAGGCTCGACCGCTGGTTGAAGTGGGTCGAGAGGTCAAGCAGCAGGCGCAGGCTCTGCTCGTACATCTCCAGGCTAAAGCCCGTCAGGCCGGGAGGGCGCACCAGCACATTGAGCACCTCGCCGCGCTGCTGTTGCAGGTAGTGGGCAAAGAAGGACTCGTTGAGTTCCAGCACCGTGCTCAGCGGCAGGCGCGACTCGACCAGGGCCGCCGCCGGATCGGGATCGCCTTCCCAGGCCGGCACCAGCCGGTCAAACTGCATGATGTGGATGGCCATCTCGGGGAAGGCAAAGCCCGGGTGCAGGATGGTGTAAAAATCGCAGTTCTCCAGCAGCTCACCGGCCAGGCCGGGCGCGTCGAGGGGCTCCTCGGCCTGGATCACTGGCACCAGTGCCGGTCCCAATTCCAGGCCCAAGGCGCGCAGAGAAGGGGCCGATTCATCAACCAGCATGAGGCCATAGCCATCATCCGCGGCCAACAAGGCAAACTCCCGGCCTATGCCTGCCAAGTCCCCCACGATGAGGGCCGTGCGACCGCTGTAATTCCGTGCTTCCATGAAAAAGATTCATTCATCATCGTGAGAGGGAAAAGGGGGCGTGGCGTAGGCGGCGTGGGAAAAGGGAAATAATCACGGGGGGAGAACCCCAACGCCTTTCAGACGTATGGAGTCGCCTCAGGTCACCAGTCGCCATTACCTGAGCTGTACTTTTCGAAATACATAGCGAAAAATGCCTTATTCTTAACGGGCAACTGCTGCCCAGGTTTTGTGGCCAGGGAAGGGGTGGCTTGGAATTCCCCCCAAAGGCCGTAATTTTACCCCGAGACTACCTGCTAGTTTTTTACCTCACCCCAATCTCATATATGAAAACCAACTGTACCTGGGAGCACCCTTATACGCCCGATCCCAAATATAAAAAGCGGGTTGCCTACTTCAGTATGGAGTTTGGCATCGACCATATCTTCCGGATCTACTCCGGCGGGCTAGGCTATCTGGCCGGCTCTCACATGCGCAGCGCCCACGATCTCAAGCAAAATATGATCGGCATCGGTATGCTGTGGAAGTATGGCTATTACGATCAGGTCCGCGACCAGAACAGCAACATGCGGGCCCTGTTTCGGGAGCGCTTTTATACCTTCCTGGAAGAAACCGATATCCTGATTCCGGTGGAGATCAATGGCCATCCGGTTATGATCCAGGTTTGGTACCTTGATCCCAAGGTATTCGGGACGGTGCCCATGTATTTCTTTACCACCGACATCCCTCAAAATGACCTCTTTTCCCAAACCATCACCCATCGGCTGTACGACAGCAATGCGGCCATCCGGATCGCGCAAAGCATGGTCCTGGGTATCGGCGGCGCCAAGCTGATTGAGGCGCTCGGGGGCACGGACATCTATCACATGAATGAGGCGCACGCCCTGCCTCTGGTGTTTCATCTGTACAAGGAGCTCGGCAGCGTGGACAAGGTTCGGAAAAAAGTTCGCTTCACGACCCACACCCCCGAGAAGGCCGGCAACGAAGAGCGCGATTTTCACACCCTGGAGCGCATGGGCTTCTTTGCCGGCGTACCGGGGGACGAGGTCCGCAAGCTCACCGATACCCATGGGCACGTCCTGGGTTATACCCCGGCCGCCCTGGTTTTCTCCCAAAAGGTCAATGGCGTCTCTCAACTGCACGCCAAGGTATCCAATGAGATGTGGGCTGGCGTCAAGGGCGCGCCCAAGATCATCGGCATCACCAATGCCCAGAACCAGAAGTACTGGCAGGACCCGGAGCTCAAAGCGGCCCTCGACGCCGACGATACCGAGGCCCTGATTGCCCGCAAGCGGAAGCTGAAAAAAGAGCTCTTCCAGTTTGTCGCAGCGCAAACCGGCAACCTGCTGGATCCGGATGTGCTGACCATCGTCTGGGCCCGGCGCTTTGCCGCCTACAAGCGCGCCGACCTGATCATGCGCAACCATCAGTACTTTTATCAGCTGCTGAGCCAGACCAAGTACCCCATCCAGATCATCTGGGCAGGCAAGCCCTACCCTGGTGACGAGGGGGCCGTAGACTTGTTTAACCGCCTGGTGGTCAACACCCATCTCGCCCGCAATGCCACCATCATCACAGGCTATGAAATGGACCTTTCGGCTATGCTGAAAAAAGGCTCCGATATCTGGCTCAACAACCCTCGCCGGCCGCGGGAGGCCTCCGGTACCAGTGGCATGACCGCCACCATGAATGCCTCGGTCAACCTGAGTACCGATGACGGCTGGATCCCGGAGTTTGCCAAGCATGGTCACAACGCCTTTGTGATCCCGGCGGCAGACCTCAATGCCCCCATTGAGGCGCAGGATGACCATGACTACAAGCACCTGATGCGCATACTCGAAGACGAAATCCTGCCCCTCTACTACGACCAACCTGACCAGTGGTGGGAGATCGCCAAGAACGGTATGCGCGAAGTCGTACCGCAGTTTGGCGCCGACCGCATGGCCGACGAATACTACAAGCGGCTGTATTAGCAGAGAAGCGAGAAGTGAGATAGGAACGGCGATCCCGCAAGCGGGACTTCGCTGCGCTCAGGAGGGCGAGA
>RFHL01000477.1 GCA_003696875.1 Bacteroidota bacterium
CCCGTGGGCTATGACCTCTTTCATTTTGTGCTGCAAAGCGGCGTGCTCGTGCGGCGGCAAAGCTGGCCGCAGATTGAGCGGCAACTGCTGGAAGCCTGGGAACAACTGGGCCTCTATCTGCCTCATGGCCCCTATCTCAGCCTGTACCTCGCCGATCACATCAGCCGGTACCTGACTCACTATGTGGAGCAGGGCATCCTGCATCCGCAGTCCTGGTGGCTGATCGAAACCTGGGAAGCGGCCCTCTGATCCCTTTCCCCAACCAAACTCAACGCCTATCGTCCGCATGCTTTCCTCTACCCTCACCCTTACCTTGCGCCAACGCTTCCTGGCAGACTTTGCCACCCACACGACCGGGCTCACCTATGCCCTTCTCAAGGCCCCAGCAGGCCCCCTCACCACCCTTTCGCCAGGTTCGGACCTGGATCTGGTGATACAAAGGACCGAATTGCCGGACTGGGAACGCCGGTTAACGCAACTTCCCGGGCTGGCCCGGGCCAGCTTTTGCCGGCTGGGCCACGGGACCTACGTCCAGCTCTTTTTTGAAGACCACAGCTATCTGGAGCTGGACCTCCTTCATACCTTGAGGCGCCGGCACCTGGTCTTTCTGGATGCCGGGGCGCTGCTACAGCGCCGGCAGCGGGGACATCTCGGCATCAGCGTGGCCGATCCGGTGGACAGCTATGCCTATGTCTGGCTGTTTTTCGGGCTGAATGGGGCGGCCGTGCCCGACACATACCGGCAATGGCGGCAAAACCAGCCATCGGCCGTACAAGCTGCGATCCGCAGCGAACTGGCGGCGCGTTTTGGCCTGCCCGAGGACCGGGCCTGGATCGACTATCCCGAGACGGTGCTGGCCCGGGTGCTGCCGGTCCTGAAGGCCATGCCCCAAAACCGCGGGCTGGCCGGGTGGAAGCAGCGCCTCTCGGCGCTGCGCAGCCACTGGCAGAAAGCCGAGCCCGTCATCACCTTTTCGGGGGTGGATGGAGCCGGAAAAAGCACCCTTTTGGCGGCCTTCCAGGAGATGCTGACGAAAAAATACCGCCGCCGGGTGGTGGTGATCCGGCACCGGCCCTCCATGTTGCCGATCCTGAGTGCCTGGCGCTATGGCAAGGCCGAGGCCGAGGCCAAGGCCCGCCACAC
>RFHL01000478.1 GCA_003696875.1 Bacteroidota bacterium
GGTGCCCGCCCCCTTGAGGATCACGATGGCATTGCGGTCCGTCGCCAGCCGCTCCGCCGCCTCCAGGCGGCGGGTATTCACATTGGCCAGGCCGGTGAGGCGCTTCATCTCCCCTGGATGAGGCGTCAGGATGGTTGCCTCGGGCAGGGTGGCCCACCAGTGCGGATGCTCAGCCAGCAGGTTGAGGGCATCGGCATCCAGCACCAGCGGCACCTGTACCCTCGGCAGGATACTCTCCAGAAAGGCCCCCGTATCCGGGTGTGTCCCCAGGCCGGGTCCGATCGCCACGGCGGCCTTGCCCCGCAGCGCCTCGTCAAAGAGGCCCACGGCGGCCTCGTCCAGCCGCACGCAGGCCTCATCGCCAAAGGCCCGGCACATCAGTTCCGGCGCCTGGGCCAGCAGCGGCAGGCGCACGCTGCCCGGCGCCAGCACCGTCACCAGGCCGGCTCCGCCGGCCAGAGCCGCCTCGCTGCTCAGCACCATCGCCCCGGCCATGGGCCGGGAGCCCCCCACCAGCAGGGCGTGGCCATAGCTGCCCTTATGCCCGTCGCGCCGCCGCGGGCGGTACCAGGCCCGTCCGCAGGCCAGATCCAGCACTTCCCGCCGGATCCCTAGCTGCACGATCACCTCGGGCCAGATCCCGATGTCGAGCACCACCACCTCGCCGCAGGCAAGGGCGGCGGGCGTCACGTGGTGACAGACCTTAGGCAACTGAAAGGTGAGGGTAAAGTCTGCCGGGAGCACCTCATTGATGGCTTCGCCGGTGTCGGCACTCAAGCCACTGGGCAGGTCGATGGCCACCACCGGGAGAGGGGTGCCGCGTAGCGCCGCCAGGATCTCAGCCACGGGGCCGCGCAGCTCTGAGCGGATGCCCGTGCCCAGCAGGGCATCGACCAGGACCGGCGGCTGCCGGAAGGAGGCAAGTACCTCATCCAGGTCCTCTTCCTCGTAGCGGAGGAGCGGCACCGGCAACTCGGCGATGATGCGGTAGTTGATCAGTGCGTCGCCCGCATAGCGGGCGGGGTCGTGCGAGAGCAGCACCTGCACCTCCCAGCCGGCAAGCAGCAGGTAGCGGGCAATGACGAGGCCATCGCCGCCATTGTTACCGGGACCGGCGAGGATGAGGGCGCTGCGTCGCTCGGGATAGCGGGCCCGGATGGCCTCGGCGCTCAGGCGGCCCGCCTGCTCCATGAGCAGGATGCCGGGCAGGTTGCGGTCTTCGATCTGGATGCGATCTGCTTCGCGGATCTGGGCGGTTTGGGCGAGCAGCATAGGTAGCAGGGTTGGGGATAGACTCGGGGGCGATCCCAAAGATGGCAAATTTCCCGCGGAGAGGCCATCTCGGGCAGTTTCAATTGCCGGAAAATCTCTGTATTTTCGGGGTCACTTTGCGGAAAAGTGCCCGACCTTTCCATTTATTCGAAACCATCAAGCTTATGTCTACCGCGACTACTTCTCTATATGATGCCTATGCCGAGGTCATCGACCGCGCCATCGCGGCGGTGCACGACCGGACCTTCTTTGCCCATTACCCCGAGCCTCCCTCCGGCAAGATCTATGGGGAAAACGCCAACGCCGACGGCATGGCCGCCTTTGACCGGCAGCTGGGCCAGCCTTTTGTCCTGAAGCAAAGCAGTTCGGAGCAGATGGTGTCGGATGAGACCTCGCCCTACACCCGCGAGTCCTTGGGCATCTCCTACCCGGTGGAGGCAGATCCGGAAGCCTACATCCGCAAGGCGCAGGCGGCGGCTCCGGCCTGGCGGGCCGCCAGCGTACAGACCCGGGCCGGCATCCTGATGGCTTCCCTCGACAAACTGCGTGACCGCTTTTTTGAGATGGCCTACGCCACCATGCACACCACCGGACAGGCCTTCGTGATGTCCTTTCAGGCCTCTGGCCCCCACGCCAACGACCGCGCCCTGGAGGCCATTGCGCTGGGCGTATATGAGCTGAGCCGCTTCCCGGCCGAGCCCGTTACCTGGGTCAAGCCCATGGGCAAATTTGAGATCACCCTGGAGAAGCGCTTCCACGCCGTGCCTAAGGGCATCGGCCTCTGTATCGGCGTCTCCACCTTCCCGGTCTGGAACACCGTGCCCGGCCTTTATGCCGATCTCATCACCGGTAACCCGGCCATCGTGAAGCCCCACCCCCTGTCGATCTACCCCATCGCCCTGGTGGTGCAGGCCCTGCAGGAGGTGCTGGTCGAGCAGGGTTTTGACCCCCACACAGTGCAGCTCGCTGCCGACAAAGTAGATGCGCCCATCACCTCGGCCCTGGCCGAGCATCCGGCCGTCAAGCTGATCGACTTTACCGGCGGCAATGCCTACGGAGACTACGTAGAGAGCCTGAAAGGCAAGACCACTTTTACCGAAAAAGCCGGGGTCAACTCCGTCATCATCGATAGCCTCGCCGATCCCAAGCGGGCCCTGGACAACCTGGCCTTTTCGGTGTCGATGTACACCGGACAGATGTGCACCGCTCCGCAAAACATCTTCATCCCGCGCAGCGGGGTGGCCACGGCCGATGGCCACCTGAGCTATGCCGAGGTGGTGGCCGCCTTTACGGGTTCGATTCAGGGCCTGCTCACCCATCCCAAGTCCGGCCCCGGCGTGCTGGGGGCGGTGCAGAGCGAAGCGACCTATGACCGCGCCGCCGCCGCCAGAAACCTGGGCGTAAAGGTCCTGCTCGACGACCTCGGCGTCAGGAACCCCGACTTTCCCAAAGCCCGGATGGCGACGCCCATCGTGCTGGAGGTGCCCGCCGATCGGGCCGACCTCTACAGCCAGGAGATGTTTGGTCCCGTGGTGATGATCATCCCCACCGAAAATACGGCCCACAGCCTGCGCCTGGCGCAGCAGCTCGCCGGCGAGCAGGGCGCCATCGGCTGCACGGCCTATAGCACCGACCCGGCGGTGCAGGAGCAGATTGAGCTGGCCATGGCCGAGGTGTTTACCCCCGTCTCCTTCAACTTCACCGGCTTTTTCTGGCCCAACCAGAACGCCGGCTTCAGCGACTTTCACGTCACCGGCGGCAACCGCGCCGGCAATGCCTCCCTGACTGATCCTTCTTTCCTGCGCCAGCGCTTTGTGCTGGTGGGGAGCCGCACGCATGTAGGGTAGGGGGGGAGCCCCGAAATGATGCAAGGCGGCTGTCCCCTCGGGGCAGCCGCCTTGCGTTTGGGCCTTTGCCTGGCTTGTTTTTCCTTCCGTGATGTCCGATCTTTTTCTGTCTTTTGAGCAATCAGGCAAGCAGGCTCAGGTCCCAAACAATGAAATCCCACATGGAAAAATGGATGTTTTATGCCCTGTTGGCGATGGTTTTCGCCGGGGTAACGGCCATCTTTGCCAAGTATGGCCTGGAGGAGGTGGATGCCGACCTGGGCTTGTTCATCCGGACGGCGGTGATTTTTGCCCTGGTGTTGGCGGCAGCCTGGTCGGGAGGTAGCCTGCGCCAGTTTTCGTCCCTTACGGGGAAGCATTTTGCCTTGTTGGGGGCCTCAGGCCTGACCGCCTTCCTGAGTTGGATCTACTATTTCCGGGCCATCAAAGAAGGCCCGGTAACCTACGTGGCCGCCATAGACAAGGCCAGCATCGTGGTAACCCTCGTACTGGCTTTCATTCTCCTACGTGAACCTCTCAAGCCGCAGGTGCTGATCGGTGGGGGCCTCATCCTGGCGGGTATGCTGGTGCTCGTCTGGAAGTGAGGGCTATGGGGGTCGGTGATTTAATGGGATAAAGGACCGTTTCACATGTCTCAAACGACTTTCGTTCATCAAGTCGCCCTGATTGTGGACCCCGATTTCGGCGAGCGCCTGCTGGCGCTCGCCGATGCGATGCACGTCTGGTGTGTGGCCTCTCCGGCCAATTTTGCGGCTTTACAGGCCTGGTATGCCCGCGATCCTGAGCAGGACTTTTCCTTTTTGCGGGGCGGGTCGAGCTTTCCCGAGCGGCCAGGCATAGCCCCGGCGGCCCTGGCGGCCGCCATGATTGAGTCCATCGATGACCACCACGGCCCGCAGTGGCAGGTGGGCAGCGGGGAGATCCCGGCCTGGTCCCGGCTGACGGTCATAGGCTGCGGCTTTGAAGAGCCGCTGGTGGCTACGCTAGCGGCCTATGGCTTTGGGTTGGAAGGGCTGATACCGGGGGGCTTTGTGGCAGGTCTCGGGTCCGGGCTTTCGCTTCAGGAGGAACCCCGGTTGCGGTAGGTGGAGGGAGAGGAACCGACCCACCGCTTGAAAAATCGGCTGAAGTGTTGCGGATATCTGAAGCCCAGCTCGTAGGCCGTTTCACTGACCGATTTTTGCGGCTCGAAGAGCTTATGCTTGGCTAGCTCAATGATATGGGTATGCCACTCTACACGACAATTTTCTTGAAGAAGTCTAATTCATTGATTTTGAGATTGATTCGATTGATGATCCATTCAAAGCAGGTCTTGATTCCCACATTAAGGCGTATGGCTTCGCGTGAGGTATCGA
>RFHL01000479.1 GCA_003696875.1 Bacteroidota bacterium
CCTTGCGGTGGGCGGCAGTTTAGATTCCGGCTAAGAATACTTAGTCAAGGAGAATGAAGTTGAAGGGAATATTCACCCAGAATTGGATCGGCTTTCCGCCTTGAATGGCGGGGGTGAAGCGCAGGAGGTGGATTTGCTCCTCTACCGCCTTGGCCAGCAGGGGGTGCACCTGATTGATGATGCGGTGCTTGCTGTAATTCCCTTTGGTGTCTACGAGGACGCGGACAACCACACTCCCCTGGATACCGGCTTCCCGGGCGATATCGGGATAACCGATCAGTTGCCGGACATCTTCCATATTAATCGGTTGGGGTTCTTCTTCGGCAAAGATGAACTCATCAATTTCAGGTTCTTGCTCGACGATGACTTCAGGAATATCTTCTTCGGCTTCTTCGAAGTTAAACAGGTCGGCATCAAAGAAGACTTCATCCGCACCTTCGCGGTCTTCCAGACCGATGTTGGGGGCTTCCTTCAGTTCGTCGACATCGGCAATGGTCTGCTCCTCCTCGGGATCAATCTCATCGGCGGGGGCGGGCTCCGGAATCTGGAAAGCCACGGTCCGCACGGTGGGCGGAGGGGTTTTGGGCGGAGGAGGCGGAGGCAGAGCATCCTCATCCATCGCCGGAGGCGGAGGCAGATCCTTCATGTTGATACTCACAGTAACAACTTTCATTTTGGTCTTTTCCTCAGGTGGCGCGAAGTTTCGGGCGATGAGGGGGCCAAACGTAACGACAATCGCAATAACCCCGGCGACGATCGTAGCGATGGTAAGGTGCATCGGATAGCGCTTGCGCAGATTGAATGCTCCGTAGCTGCGTTCCCGGTCTTCAAAGACCATGTCGTCGAGATCCGCGAGGATAACTTTGGACTTAGTCATGATCGTAGGGTTATCGGGTGTAATCTAATTTCCTGTCAATTCCAATGTACCCGGAAATCTCCCTTCAGAGAATGACTTTTGTCTGCCTCAACTATGAGTTTTCGCGCGGTTTGTTTATCCATACCCCGCCATAAAACCCATAATAAGCTAACACACAATCACATATCTAAACTTTTTTTTAACTTTGTTGAACAAGAGAGGCATTGCCATTGAACAAAAAACTTTCTATCCTCTAATAGGTTTATAATCAACCCTTTACCAAAATCGAGCCATTAGAGGCTGCCCGGCCTCCCATTCATTTTTTCTATGCCTGAACTCCCCGAAGTAGAAATGATCCGGCGCTATGCCGAGGGAACGGCCCTTCGTCAGCCCATCCATGAGGTCACAGCCGTCCACGAAGGTCGCATGATCCCCGGCGGGCTGGCCCGCCTCCGTGAGACCCTGTTGGGCCATCAATTCACCCACACCTCCCGGGTAGGCAAGTTTCTTTTTTTCCATCTGGACCATGGACCGGTCTTGATGCTGCACTTCGGGCTCACGGGTGACCTGCGCTACCACCACGACCCCGCCGATGCCCCGCGCTTTGCGCGGGTTACCTTGCACATGGGGCAGGGTGCCCGCCTGTCCATCGCCAGCCAGCGCAAGTTCAGCCGGCTGGAGGTCGCCCCGGACGTGACAAGCTTCCGGGCCCGGCGCAAGCTGGGCGTCGATGCCCTGGAGATTTCTGAGGCCGCCTTTGCCCAGGCTATACAAGGCCGCAAGGCCCCGCTCAAAGCCGTCCTGCTGGAACAGAAGCACTTTGCTGGGGTCGGCAATTGGATCGCCGATGAGATGCTCTATCAAACGCGTCTCGCTCCGGACATCTGCTGCCACGAACTCCCGGACGGAGCCCTACCGGCCCTGTACCAAAGCTTGCGGGAGATCCTGCTGACGGCCATCGATCGCGAAGCACGCTACGAGGCCTTTCCCGCACACTTTATGGTACAGCAGCGCTGGGAAAAGGGACACTGCCCCCGCTGCCAGACTCAGCTCGTACGCATCGTGGTCGGGGGCCGGGGCACCTACTTCTGCCCCCGCTGCCAGCCTAGCGGTGCGGAGTCTTCAGTTCTGGCCTGAAAAGCATCGGGGCTGCCTCCTGTGAGGCAGCCCCGGCAAAGATGTTCGGTCAGCTTATCTCATCAGCGAATGCCGGAGCTTCGCTCCGTAAGGATCACGATCTTGCCCTTGTTTTCGGCCACAATGGCCATCACAAAGGCAGCCTCGTCAAAGAGAACTTCTTTATCAATCCGCAGGGTGATGACATCATTTTCTGTGTCGTCGTCCTGAAGGACCTCTTCTATGTAGGGAATGAGTTCCTCACGGTCGGTGAGCTTCTTCTCATTCCAGGCAAAGATGCCATCCTTGGCGACGGTCACATAATTTTTGCCCGGGCTGGGCTTGTCTGACGAGCTCGTCGGCAGGTCGACCTTGATGCTGGCCTGGGTCACGAAGCTTGAGGTCAGGAGAAAGTAGATCAGCAGCAGGAAGACGATATCCGAGATCGAGGCCGAACTGAATTCGGCGCTGACTTTGTTGCGGGAGCGTATCGACATGTTGCGTGTGGTCTGGGGTGAAACAATAGAAAGGACCGGATTCGTCGGGCGATCTTAGCCCGCCGGCTCCTGCAGCAGATCGATGAAGTCGGTAGAGGTCAGTTCCAGCTTAAAGACCACCTGGTTGACCATGGCCACCAGGGTATTGTAGGCCAGGAAGGCCAAAATCCCCACCACCAAGCCGGAGGCGGTGGTGATCATAGCCGTAGAAATGCCGTCCGCGAGGTTGACGGCATTGGCGTTACCCCCCGTACGTACGATCTCGTTGAAGGCCTTGATCATCCCCAGTACCGTACCAAAAAAGCCAATCATGGGTCCCGCCCCCGCGATGGTGGCCAGGATGGAGAGCCGGCGCTCCAGGCGGTAGATTTCGAGCTTGCCTACATTCTCGATAGAGCCCTCGATGTCCTTGAGCGAGGCTGAGCCCAGGCGGCTCACCCCTTTGTAGATCATCCGGGCAAAGGGGTCGTTGCGGGACTCACAGAGGCCCTTGGCGGCCTCGACATTGCCCGCCAGCACATGCTTGCGCACTTGCTCCATGAATTCCTTGGAATCGGTATTGGACTTACGAATGGTGAGGTATCGC
>RFHL01000480.1 GCA_003696875.1 Bacteroidota bacterium
ATCCACGTAAACGACGGGGTGCGCTCGCTGCCCGATGGGACGATTTTTCAGCCCTATATCCGGGCCGACAGCCGCAACAGTGAGACAGGGCAGGCGGTCAGTGGGGAGCTCTTTCTCGACAACCTTCGTATCGTTCATTTTCAATAAGTGCCTGTGGCAGATATGGGGTATGGCATACCGGTCACGCGCCCCCCAGAGGGGGGGCAGGAGCCGCCAGAGGAGCGGGATCTGCTGCCGGTACGGCCGTGGCATGCCTTTTTGTGGGCCTGGACCCGCAACAAGGCCCTGTGGAAAAATGTGGCCTACCTGCTGCTGGATTTTATTGGCTCCTTTGGAGTCTGGCTAGGCTTTGCCTATTTCCGGCGGGAGACACTGGAGGGCTACGGCTACCTGGACGTTCAGCAGTTTATCAATGCCTCGGTGATCAGCACCTACTGGGTGATCCTCTATGCGGTTGCCGGGCTGTATACCAAGCCCTTCCGGCGATCGCGGGTGATGGAGCTCACCCAAGTCTTCAAGTACACCCTGGCGGGGGTGCTGATCATTTTCTTTGGCATTTTTCTGGATGATCCGATCCCGCCGGAAAACCCGTCCTATCAGCGGGTGCTGTTGGCGATTTATTTTGGCTTGCAGCTGGGGGTGGTGAGTGTGCTGCGCTTCATCATGACCACCCGCACCAATATCCGCATCCGGCGGCGCAAGCTGGGCTTCCCCACTGTCATCGTGGGCTGCGAGACGCAGGCCTGGAATATCTACCACGAGCTGGAGAGCATGCGGCGTTCGCTGGGCTATGAGTTTAAGGGCTATGTGGCGCCGGCTTCGGTGGCGGAAAACCGCTTCTACGGCAAGCTCAAGAACTTTGGAACCCTTGATCGACTGGAAGAAGTGATCCGGACGCGGTTGATTGAGGAGGTCATCATTGCCTTGGAGCCTCACTACACCAAGGAGGTGGGGCAGGTGATCGAGATCTGTGAGCAGACCCGCACCAACATCAAGGTGGTGCCGGGGGTCTACGACTTTCTGGTGGGAAGTGTCAAGGTGTCCCACATCCTGGGGGCGCCGCTTATTGAGATCTTCCCCCACCTGATGCGCCCCTGGGAGCGCATCGGCAAGCGTTTGTTTGACCTCTTTGCCTCGGCGGCGGCGCTGATCATCTTTGCGCCGGTGTATATCACCCTGGCGATTATGGTGCGCCTGGACTCACCGGGGCCCATCTTTTTCCGGCAGGAGCGCATCGGCAAGCATGGCCGCCCCTTCTTCATCTACAAGTTTCGCTCGATGTACATTGATGCGGAAAAGGCCGGTCCGGCTCTCTCCAGTGATCACGACCCGCGGATCACGCGGGTGGGCCTCTGGTTGCGCAAGTTGCGCCTGGACGAGCTGCCGCAGTTTTGGAATGTGCTCAAAGGAGACATGAGCATCGTGGGCCCTCGTCCCGAACGGCAGTTTTACATCGACCAAATCGTCAAGCAGGCTCCTCACTACCGGCATTTGCATCGGATCAAACCGGGTATCACCTCCTGGGGGCAGGTCAAGTACGGCTATGCCTCCAGCGTGGAGGAGATGGTCGAGCGGCTGAAGTTTGACATCCTCTACATGGAAAACATCTCGCTGGCCTTGGATATGAAGATTATCCTGTATACCCTGATCGTGATCATCGAAGGTCGGGGCAAATAAGTCAGGTCCTCAATCGCCTTTTGTTCTATGAAAAAGCTGTTCGCCCTGCTCCTGCCGATCTTGCTTTTCAGCCTGCTGCCCGCCCAGAATCTGGGCGGCGGGCTTATTTTGGGGTTCAATGCCAGCCAGGTCGACGGCGATGCCGTCGGGGGCTTCCGGCAGTTCGGCCTCAGCGGCGGGGGCTTCGTCACCTACCGCATCCATGAGCAGATGCATCTGCAGCCAGAGATTCTTTACGATCAGCTCGGCAGCCGTGACCGAGGGGGCTTTTTTTCGCTGCGCACCACCCACATCAGCATCCCGGTACTGTTTGCCTATACCCTCCCCGTAGATCTGGGGAGTGGTTACCAGGATCTGATTCTGGAGGCTGGCCCGGTGGTGGGCGTGCTCCTCGCGGCCCGTGACAACAACAGCGGCGCGAACTACACCAGTACCTACACCAATCCCGATTTTCGGGCCGTGGTCGGGGGCGAATACCGCTTTTCCGATCGCTGGGCCTTTCACATGCGCTGGGGCTACTCCATCGTTTCCTTTTTGCGCTCCGGCAGCCGGCCCATTTACCTTTCGATCAATGCGCCAGGCCTGTACCATCACTACGTGCAGTTTTCCTTGCGGCGCTATCTGAGCCGCCGATAACCACCTGGCCGACGGACTTCACGCCAGAACGGAAAGCGGGATCGGGCAGGCGTGGGTCTGTAGCTAGGCTTCCGAAACGGCTACGCCCAGACCAGGCCGGTCGAGTTGGGCCTGAGGCCGCGTCAAGAGTCCACCGGGTGGGATAGGCACGTTTGTTCATCGAGGGAGCACGCTTGCTCAGGGAAAAGCGATAAATCCGCCTGTAGCTGCGAACTTTTTCAAAACATTCAGCCCATGAACGGCTCCAAACTATGCATCTTTCTGGGGGTGCTGATGGTGGGCTGTGCCGCCCCCTTCAACCTCACCACCTTGCAACCCGAGCCGGAGCCCCGGCTCTCCTTGCCCCCCCTCGAAGCCGAGCTTGACCCCTTGGGCTTTCGGCAGACGGTGACCCTGCAG
>RFHL01000481.1 GCA_003696875.1 Bacteroidota bacterium
ACTTTGAGTGCCAGCGCAACGTGACCTACGGGGCCGGCAATGATCGCCTGGCGGTGATCAACAACCCCGACCTCAATGCTGACAATCCCAGCACCAAAGTAGGCGAATATACCGACCCCAATGACGAATGGTCGGCCCTGGTCCTGGACTTTGGCGGGCCTATTGACCTGAGTCTCTACAACCAGTTCACCATGAAGATCTGGTCCCCCGGGCTTGTCCCGCTCAAATTCAAGCTCGAAGGCGGCAGTTCGGCTCCGGTCGAAATCGACCAGACCGTGGCCAACGCCAATAGTTGGCAAACCTACACGGTGGACTTCAGTGGGCAGGCCAATGAGAACCACACCCGTATCGCGATCTTCTTCAATGCCGGGGTGAGCCCGGGCGGTGAGGACATTTACTACATCGACGACCTGCGCATGAGCCGTAGTGCCTTCACCGGCTGTATCAGCCACTTCGAGAGCCAGGCCTATTCCCTGAAAAACTGGGCTTACTTCGCCAATGGTTCTCTGGAGAATGAGGCCTTTGAAGTGATTGCCAATCCCGATATGAGCGGGGTAAACACCAGCGATAGCGTCGGCGTCTTCCTCGAAGCCGCTGACGGAGCGGATTTCGCCGGCATGTATGCCGATCCAGAAGCTCCCATTGCCCTGCCCAACACCAACAAGACCATCCGGATGAAAGTCTGGGGCCCCGATGCCACTCAAATGGTGATGAAACTGGAGCGCCCAATGGGCACCGCCCCCAACTCAGGCGACATCTTTGCCGACTATACCACTGCCGGCCAATGGCAGGAACTCACCTTTGACTTCAGCGCCATCGTACCCGATGACGCCCAGTACGAGCGGATCACCCTGATCCTGGGCTTCGGCGAGACGCCGGCTGCCGACCGCACCATGTACTTTGACGACATTGCCATCGGCGACGCCGACTGTGCCAATGTGAGCGCCATCGACCGGGATGCCTTGGTAGACCTGCGGGTGTACCCCAACCCCACGCAGCAGCGCCTGACCGTGGAGAGCCCCCGGCCCCTGACCCGGATCGAGGTGCACAACCTCGTGGGGCAGCGCGTGCGGAGTGTGAGGCTCTCGCATCAGACCGAGGTCCAACTGGACCTCGCTGGCCTGGACCGCGGCCTCTACCTACTCACCGGCTATAGCGGTGACAAGCTCGTAGCCCGCAGCAAAGTGATGAAGGAATAGCTTTTTTCCTGGCGGCGCCGGGACCGGGACTTCTCCCGGTCTCCGGCCCGCTATTTTTTTCTGACCCATCATTCGTCATCATGCATTTCCGGTATCTGCTCGCCTGTTGGGGGGTAGCCTGGCTCATGGCGTGTACCCCTCCGCAGGAGGCCGCTTCCGCGGCGGAGCCCCCCTTTCTCGACACCCTGCAGGCGCGCACCTTCCAGTACTTCTGGCAGCTCGCCGATCCGGTTTATGGGCAAATACCCGACCGGCATCCCACCCGAACCTTCTCCAGCATCGCCGCCACCGGCTTTGGGCTGGCGAGTTATCCGGTGGGCGTGGAGCGGGGCTATGTGAGCCGGTCCGAAGCCGCCGCGCGTACCCAGCTGACCCTCAAGGCCCTCTGGGAGCTACCCCAGGGACCCGAAGCCAGCGGCATGGCCGGCTACAAAGGCTTTTTCTACCATTTCCTCACCCTCGACAGCGCCCGCAGGTTCCGGGAAGTGGAGCTCTCTACCATCGATACCGGGCTACTGATGGCCGGGGTGCTTACCTCCCAGACCTACTTTGATGGAGATGATCCGGTAGAGCGAGACATTCGAGCCCTGGCCGACAGCCTCTACCGCCGGGTGGAGTGGGACTGGTTTCTGCAAGAAAATGGTCTGCTGAGCATGGGCTACCATCCCGGACGGGGCTTTTTGCCCTACTACTGGGACGGGTACAATGAAGCCATGATCCTGCTCGTGTTGGCCATGGGCTCGCCTACCCACCCCATTCCCGCCGAGAGCTGGGTACGATGGACAGACAGTTACGAATGGGACATCTATCAGGACATTCCCCACCTGAACTTCAGTCCCCTGTTTGGTCATCAGTACAGCCAGATGTTCATCGATTTTCGCGGCATCGCCGATGCCTACATGCGGGAGCGCGGGATCGACTACTTCGAAAACGCCCGCCGGGCCACCCTGGCCAACCGGGCATACTGCATCGCAAATCCCCAGGGCTTTGTGGGCTATGGCGAAGACATCTGGGGCCTCACGGCCTGCGATGGTCCCCGCGACACCCTGGTCGCATGGGGAGAGGATAGCGTACGCTTTCACACCTACTGGGCCCGGGGGGCCTCGGCCCTGCACGTCCGGGACGACGGCACCATCGCCCCCACGGCGGCAGGCGGGTCTGTCCCCTTCGCCCCGGAAGTCTGCCTGCCGGCTCTGGAGGCGATGTGGTCCCGGGATGACGGCCGCCTGGTGGGCCAATACGGCTTTTTCGATGCCTTCAATCCCTCCTATACCTGGTGTGAAGGCTGTGCCGAACACGGCTGGGTGGACCACGACTACCTGGGAATCGACCAAGGGCCGATTTTGATCCAACTCGAAAACCACCGCAGTGGCCTGATCTGGGAGACCCTCAAGCGCAGTCCCTACATCCGGGCGGGCTTGCAACAGGCAGGCTTTACCGGCGGCTGGCTGGAAGGCTGAGTTCTCCATTTTTTCAAGCCTATCATCCTGAATATGAGACGATTCATCCCCATACTCCTCGCCCTGTGGCTCGGCCTGCCAGGCCTGGTCGTGGCCCAAGCCGGGCTCTGGGACCGGCAGGTCGATTCGATCCTGTCGCTGATGACCCTGACCGAGAAAATCGGCCAGATGAACCTCCTCACCAGCGACTGGGTGCAAACGGGCCCCTCGCTGCGGCCCAGCTACCTGGCCGACATCCAGGCCGGCCGGGTGGGCGCCATCTTCAATGCCCACACCGCCGATTATACCTGCGAATTGCAGCGGCTGGCCGTGGAAGAAACCCGCCTGGGTATCCCTTTGCTGTTTGGCTTTGACGTGGTCCACGGCTACAAGACCATCTTCCCCATGCCGATTGGCGAAGCCGCCAGCTGGGACCTGGCCGCCATCGAAGGCGCCGCCCGAATCTCCACCCGTGAAGCCGCCGCCGCCGGCCTCCACTGGACCTTTGCCCCGATGGTAGACATCGCCCGCGACCCCCGCTGGGGTCGTATGGCCGAGGGGGCCGGCGAAGATACCTGGTACGGCAACGAGGTGGCGCGGGCCCGGGTACGTGGCATACAGGGTCAGGACCTGGCCGATCCCCAGACCCTGCTCGCCTGTGTCAAGCATTATGCCGCCTATGGTGCGGCCCAGGCGGGCCGCGATTACCATACCACTGACCTTTCGGAGCAGACGCTCCGTGAAGTGTACCTGCCACCTTTTCAGGCGGCGATTGAGGCCGGCGCGGCCACCATCATGACCGCCTTTAACGACCTCAACGGCATCCCCGCCACCGGTAACCGCTTCCTGCTTGATCAGATCCTGCGGCAGGAATGGGGCTTCGATGGCTTTGTGGTCACCGACTACAGCTCGATCCCGGAGATGATCCAACACGGCATCGTGGGGGATACCGCTGCCGCCGCCGCCCTCGCCCTGGACGCGGGTGTGGATATGGACATGCAGGCCTCGGCCTATTACTACCATCTAGCACGTCTGGTGGCGGAGGGAAAAATCGACGAAGGACAAATCGATGCGGCGGTGCGCCGCATCCTGCGGGCCAAGTATGCCCTGGGGCTCTTCGATGATCCCTATCGCTATTGCCAACCCAATCAGGAAGCAGCGGTTTGGCTAAGCGACGCCCACCGGGCGGCGGCCCGCGACATCGCCCGCAAGTCGCTGGTCTTGCTCCGCAATCAAGGGGCGACGCTGCCCCTGCGCAGCCCGGACCGCATCCTGCTCACTGGCCCGCTGGCCGACAGCCAGCGGGACATGCTTGGCTCCTGGTCCGGCGCGGGCGAGGCGGAATCTTGCGTGACCCTCAAGACCGGCCTGGAAACCCGCTTTGGCGCGGAAAAGGTCCGGTTTGTACCGGGTTGCGGCATCGAAGATGGCGATGACCAGGGCATTGCGGCTGCCGTCCGGGCCGCCCGGCGGGCCGAGGTGATCGTCGCCGCTGTGGGTGAATCCGCCGCGATGAGCGGCGAGGCGGCCTCGCGTAGCGAGCTGGACCTGCCGGGGGTGCAGCTGGAGTTGCTGCAAGCCCTGAAGGCCACCGGCAAGCCCCTGGTAGTGGTCGTCTTCAGCGGGCGGGCACTGGCCCTGCCCTGGCTGGCTGAGCAGGCCGATGCCCTGGTCATGGCTTGGTTTCCCGGGACTGAGGGCGGTCACGCCCTGGCTGAGGTGCTAAGTGGCGACTACGGCCCCAGCGGGCGGCTGCCGGTGACGGTGCCCCGCAGCGTGGGGCAGGTGCCGATTTTTTACAATCCCAAGGCCACCGGGCGGCCCATGGACCCCCAGCAAAAGTACACCTCCAAGTACCTGGACGTGCCCAACACCCCGCTTTTCCCCTTTGGCTATGGCCTCACCTACGGCGAGATGGTCTATGAAGGCCTGCAAGCCGAACCATCGGTCTTCGATCCGAGCCAAACGGTGACGGTCAGCGTCACAGTGACCAACCGCGGCCCGCAAGCGGGTACGGAAACGGTACAGCTGTACGTGCGAGACCTGGTCGGGAGCCTTACCCGGCCGGTACGCGAACTCAAAGGCTTTCAGCAGGTGACGCTGGCCCCGGGCGAAAGCCGGGTGGTCACCTTCGCACTGCGCGCCGAAGACCTGGCCTTTCTCCGCCGCGACGGCACCTACGGCGCCGAGCCAGGCCATTTCGACCTGTTTATCGGGCCCCATGCCGAAAGCGCCGAGCATGTCCGGGTCAAGCTGGTGCCCTGAGTCCTGAAGGGCTATCTTTTCACACATTCACTCTTGAAGCCATTCCACCATGTCCATACCTCTGATCCTTTCCTCCTACCGGCTCGATTGGCGGCACTGGAGCCGCCGCTTGGGCCTCCTCGGGCTGCTGAGCAGCCTGGTCCTCCTCCTGCCGGCGCAGCCGGTGAGCGTGAGTGGCCGGGTCACCACGGCCGCCGGGGCCCCCTTGACCGGGGTCACGGTCCGCGTAGAAGGCACCCCCAACGGGGCCCTCACCGATGAGGCCGGCCAGTTCAGCCTGCGCAACCTGAGCCCCGAAGCGGTGCTCTTGTTCAGCTACATAGGCTACAAGCCGGTGCGCCTGCCGCTGGCAGGCCAGACCCGCGTGGAGGTCACCCTGCGGGAGGCCGCTTTCACCACCGACGAAGTGGTGGTGGTCGGCTATGGCACCCAGCGCAAGAGCGACCTGACCGGCGCTATTTCCTCCGTCAAAGCCGAAGACCTCACCCGCATCGCCACCGGCAACCTGGAGCAAGCCCTCCAGGGCAAGGTGGCGGGGGTGCAGGTGACCCCGGTTTCGGGGGAGCCAGGGGCAGGGGCAGTGGTGCGCATCCGCGGGATTGGCACCCTCAACAATGCCTCGCCGCTTTTCGTGGTGGATGGCATGCTGCTCGACGACATTTCCTTCCTCAACCCGCAGGACGTGGCCTCGGTCGAGGTCCTCAAGGATGCCTCAGCAACGGCGATCTATGGGTCGCGGGGGGCCAATGGGGTGATCATCATCACCACCCGGCGAGGGGAAATGGGCGCCGGCGGCACGGTGCAGGTAGATGCCTCCTATGGCTGGCAGGAGGTGGCCAAACTTATCGAGCTGGCTGATGCCAGCGAGTATGCTCAACTGGCCAATGAAACGGCCCTGAACGAAGGGCGCCCGCCCAGCTTTGACGATCCCGCCGCCCTCGGTACCGGTACCGATTGGCAGGACGTGATCTTCCAGACAGCCCCGATCCAGACCTACCAGGTCACCGCCATGGGGGCGACGGAAAAGACCCGCTACTATGTGTCGGGCAACTACTTTGGGCAGGAAGGCATCATCCGGGGGGGCAAGTTTCAGCGGGTGACCTTCCGGGTCAACAATGAGTACACCCCCAAGCCCTGGCTGAGTCTGGGGCACAACCTGGCTTTTACCTATGAAGACCGTATCAATGGCCCCAATGTGCTGGGCAATGCCTACCGGGCCGACCCTACCGTGCCGGTATACGACAGTCTGGGTAACTTTTCCAACACCTCGATCAATGCTCCGATCGGAAACCCCGAGGCGCAGCTGTTTTACAACAACAACAATTTTAGCAATGGCTACCGGACGGTGGGCAATGTCTACGCCGACCTGAAGTTCCTGCGGCATTTCACTTTCCGGACCAACTTTGGCCTGGATTTCAATCAAAATCTGGGCCGCAGCTTCACCCCGGTCTTTTTTGTCTCGGCTATTCAGCAAAACCAGGAGAGCCGGGTGAGTGTGAATACTGCCCGCAGCCAGAACTGGCTCTGGGAAAACACCCTGACCTTCCACAAGGATTGGAAGAATCATAGCTTGACGGTTCTGGGCGGGATCACGGCGCAGTTTTTCGACTTTGAAAACCTCGGCGGTTCCCGGATCAACCTGCCGGGGGATACCCGGGAGTTTTTTTACCTGAGCGCCGGTGAGTTGGAGGGACAAACCAACTTCTCCGGTGGCAACCAGTCAGCGCTGGCCTCCTACCTCTTTCGGGCCAACTACAGCCTGCTGAACCGCTACCTGTTTACGGTCTCCTTCCGGGCCGATGGGTCCTCCAAGTTCGGGGCCAACCATCCCTGGGGCTACTTCCCCTCGGCGGCCGTGGGCTGGCGCATCACCGATGAGCCCTTCATGGCCGGTCAGCGGATTTTTGACGTGCTCAAGCTGCGGGCCAGCTATGGGGTGATCGGTAACGAAAAAATCGGGGCCTACTCCTCGCAGGCCGTGGTTACGAGCAACCTAAACGCGGTTTTTGGGACCACAGAAGCCCTCAACAATGGCGCTTCCATCATCACCCTGGCCAATCCCGACCTGCGCTGGGAATCGACCGAACAGGCCGATATCGGCCTGGAGATGGCCTTCCTGGCCAATCGCCTCGCGGCCGAGGTGGACTGGTACCGCCGCATCACCAACGACATCCTCGTGGATGTCCCCATTCCCAACTATGTAGGCTCGGCTAATAACCCCGTGATCAATGCCGCCCAGGTCCTGAACCGCGGCTTTGACTTCAACCTGCGCTGGCGCGACCGCATCGGCGGGCTGGATTACCAGATCGGCGGCGTGGCCTCGACGGTCTACAACGAGGTGCTGGCCCTGGGTGAGGGCAAAGAGGAGATCTTCGGTGGAGGCCTCGGTGTCGGGGGCAAACTCGGTACCCGCACGGTGGTGGGCCAGCCGATCGGTGGCTTTTACGGCTACGAGGTGGCGGGGGTCTTCCAGACGCAGGAGGAGATTGACGCCTCCCCCAACCGGGGCGTGGAAGCCCCCGGCGATCTGCAGTTTGTCGACATCAATGAAGACGGGGTCATCACCAGCGAAGACCGCACCTATCTCGGCAGCCCGATTCCCTCCTTCATCTACGGCTTCAACTTCAGCCTGAGCTACAAAGGGGTGGATCTGGTGGCCGACTTTAATGGGCAAATGGGTAACTACCTGATCAACGCCAAGAAAATGGCCCGCTTTGGGACGCCCAACTTCGAAGCGAGCTACCTGGATCGCTGGACCGAGCCGGGCTCCAGCGACAGCGAGCCCCGGGTCACCAATGGCGGCCACAACTACGAAATGTCCACCCGCTTCATTGAGCGGGGAGATTTCTTCCGCCTACGCAACCTGCAGATTGGCTATAGCCTGCCAGAGAGCCTTATCAGCCGGATGGGAATGTCCCGCCTGCGGGTATATGCCGGCGCGACCAATCTCTTCACCCGCTCCCCATACAGCGGCTACACCCCCGAGGTCACCAGCGGATCGGTTATCGCCGTTGGCATTGACAGTGGGGTCTATCCCATCGCCCGGGTCTATCAGATTGGGGTCAATCTAAGTTTTTAAAGAGATAATGAGAGGCGAGAATCGCGAATCGAGACCAACGTTCAAGACCAAACACATGCAAACCAACATATTCATCCGGCCTTTGGCGGCCTTGTGGCTGACCGGGCTCCTGCTGGCAGGAGCGGGCTGCAACCAGGAATTTCTGGAGCTGAAGCCGCTGGGGCAACTGACCTCCGCCAACTTCTTCGAGACTGAAGAACACGCCATCTGGGCCACCAATGCCGTCTACGCCCATCTGCGGGATTGGCAGGTACATGTCTTCAGCTACATCGCCCTGACCGACATCGTCTCGGACGATGCCGACAAAGGCTCAACCCCCAACGATGCCAACTTCCTAAACGACATCGACAACTTCACCTTTGATGCCGGCAACGTTGCCCCCTCCGGGGTGTGGGCCGGTTACTACCAGGGCATCTACCGGGCCAACCTGGCCATTCAGGAGATTCCCAGCATCGAGATGGACGAGGCCCTCAAGGCTCGCCTGGTGGCGGAGTGCCAATTCCTGCGGGCCTATTTCTACTTCAACTTGGTGCGCTGGTTTGGGGACCTGCCGCTTATTACCCAACCGCTCAATCCCGATGAATACCAGCAGAGCCGGGTCCCGGCCGCCCAGGTCTATGCCCTGATCGAAGCAGATTTGAAGGCCGCCGAAGCCGCGCTCCCGCTCAAGACGGCCTATCCTCCGGCCGACCTAGGCCGGGCCACCAAGGGGGCTGCGCAAGGCATGCTGGCCCGGATGTACCTGACCCTGGGCAACTATCCCGAGGCCGAGCGCTATGCCCGGCAGGTGATCGAATCGGGTGTCTACAGCCTGTATCCCAACTATGGCAAGATTTTCCAGCGGGAAGGCGAGCACAGCAGCGAGTCCATCTTCGAAGTGGGTGCCGTCGCGCTGGAGACTGGCGGCGGAGGCTCTCAGTACAACGAAGTCCAGGGCGTGCGCGGCACCCCCAACCTCGGCTGGGGGTTTAACCGGCCTTCGGACGACCTCGTGGCCGCCTACGAGCCGGGCGACCCCCGGCGGGAGGCCACCATCCTCTACCCGGGCGAGGTCCTGCCCGATGGCTCGGCCATCGTGGAGGACAATCCCAACATCGTCAATGAGCGCTACAACCAGAAAGCCTGGGTGCCCGAGCATCCCGGCGGCAATGGCAATGGCCCGGGTAACATCCGGCTGATGCGCTATGCCGAAATTCTCCTCATCGCGGCCGAGGCCGCGAATGAGAATGCCAAGCCCGAGGACGCCCTCGGCTTCCTCAATGCGGTGCGCGCCCGCGCCCGGGGTACCAGCCTCACCATCCTCCCTGATGTGACCGTTACCGATCGACTCCCGTTGCGGGCCCGTATCTGGCAGGAACGGCGGGTGGAGCTGGCCATGGAGCAGCATCGCTGGTTTGACCTCATCCGGCAAGGCCGGGCAGCCGTGGTGATGCAAAGCCTGGGAAAAGCCTTCGTCGAAGGCAAGCACGAACTTTTCCCGATCCCTCAGACCGAGATTGACCTGAGCGGAGGTGCGATGCAGCAAAATCCGGGCTATAATTGATTGGAGGCGGCGTAGCCGCCAGCCTTTGCATCCGGCATGATATCGCTTAGGCGCAGCTTGGAGCTGCGCCTAGGCGGACTCCCGCCCGCAAGCCTCGCCCCCTCCGGGCCGGAGCTGGCCATCCATGCTCAGGATGCGATCCATGCGCAGGCGACGGTCTTCAGGAAGCATCACGTATTCTATGCCATTCTCCACCAGGGTATCCAACAGGCGAACCGTTTCTTCGGTCGTGTGGCCGTTCACATCCTCATAGCGGAGGATGACGGCCCGGCGGCGCATGATGGTGGCTTCGATCAGGTCGTAGTAGCCACAATCGATGGGGGTGTAGGGGGTATCCATATTTACCTTTTGCATAGAAACGAAGGCTTGGATGTCAGGGTTACTCAAGGTCCGGCGGACCCATTTTTTTAGGTATCTGCTACAGATTCCCCGCATTTTCGATACCTTCCGGGATAGAAAGATCATTCCGTCAGGCCGTTGGTGACATGCTTCGTCTATCCTCGCTATTTCTGCCCCTGCTCATCCTTATCCCCCTGAGCCTTACTGCCCAGAACCCCTGGCAAATCGGTCATTACACCGCACCAGACCGGCCCCCCGGTCTGGATGCCAGCATCAAACTCCCTCCCTACGACCGCTTGAGCGATCTGTCGCTCTATGAGCAAGCCTATACAATGGCCCGCCACAGCCAGGCGGCTGAGGCCCTGAAGGATTCCCCCCTACCCCAAGCCTATCTCCAGGCTGGCCTGCCGGTGGACACCCTCGGCCTGCGACAAAGCCTCGCCTTTTATTCCGCGCCTTTCGACACGGGGCGTCCCGTGGCCCTCGCCGGCATCTTGTCATGGGTAAATCTCGTCCAGGAAGTCCAGACCTATAAGCGAACCTATGTCACCGAAGAACTGTATCCCTGGATGCAGCAATGCGCCCCTCAGATTCCGGAGGAGGTATCCGCCTTTTGGGACGATCCGGCCTGGGTGCCTGCTGACACCCTGCTCCTCTGCGCCCAGCTTAATCAAGTAGGCGGGAGCCTGCGGGATCTGATGGGTAAAAACCTGCCGCAAGCCTACTATGAGGCCGGTCTGATCGACCTTTATGTGCTGGAGAAGCTACAAGAGGTAGGTGATTACCTGGAAGGAAATTTGGCAAGGATCCCGCCACTCCAATCTTTGATCGTCGTCGACAGCCTGTCGAGCCTGATTCACCGGCAACAGATAGAAAAGGCCAAGCTGCTTGAGCGGTATGCCTACGAGCGGATTCAGGCCTGCGGCCCCAATTACCCGGCTGAGGCAGATTCCTTTCTCGCCCGGCCCGAGTATGTCCTGTCTATGGCCACCCTCAGTTGCCTGCAAAGCCGGGCCGACACCCAGGCTCTGGACATTTTCCTTCCCATGCTGGAGTTGGGTGACCTGTCGCTGGAACGAGATGAAAACAAGGAGTTGGAGGAGTTTGGGCCCGAACCCGAGCCGCTTCCCAGCCTCCCGCCGCCTGGCAGCGTTGCGCCGGCGGTCCTGGCTCCACGATCCATGCTCGCGGGCCTGAGCCCGACGACCATGCTGGTCGATGCAGCGGCTCAGTTTTTGGTGGACCGCACGCGCGAGGAGCTGATTGTGGCTTTCTTTGAGCGCTTCGAGACCCGCATGGCGGAGCTTCCCGAACTGCGCTACCTCTTCCCTCAAACCTGGCTACAGCTGAGCCAGCGCACCTATCTCTATGGTCCAGGCCTGGGCACCGGTTGGCGGGAGGCCATGGCGACCGACCTGCAACACCTGCCCTGGCAGGTGGAGGCGATGATCGACGAGCTGCCCGCCTATCGCGGGCTGCGCACGCGCAGCGATTATCGCCTGTTTCAACTGGCCTTTTTGCTCACCGACTGGCTGGGCGAGGGGGATCAAGACTTCTTTTTCCTCCTGATGAATCAGCTGCCGGAGCTGGCCGGCGGCCCATCTTCGACCAGTTTTCTCGACACCGCCCTCCAACTCAACCGCAGCAGCCTTTGGCAGCTGCGGACGCCAACCAGCTGGCGCGAGGCCGCTGACTGGGAAGCGCTCGGCCCCGAAGGCCAGGGCTATTTTGTGGCGCTGCAATACCGCCAGCAAGCGGCCTTGTTTGAGCAAACTCCCACGGGGGATGGTCGCTCGCTGGCCTTTCACATGAAGGAAAAGCCCCAGGCTTTTCTCGCGCAGGAGCGGGACATGGTCCATCTGTACAACCTGGCCAGCCGCCGGGTGCAAGACTTCCAGACCGCCCTGCAGGGAGCGGAAAAAGATGTTTCCCGGGCCCTGATCCTGGGTATGGAAGCCCTGCGGCTGGGCATTCACGCTGCCTATGCCTGGCGGCATCCCAACGATCCCCAGGCGGTGCTGCAGGACCCGGGTTATCTGCACATGACCCAGCTCCTGAGCGCGGCTACTCAGTTGCTGGTGGCCCAGCAGCGCGAGGACCCCAAACAACTGGCTCTGGCCAGCCTGCAGCAGCTGCCGCTGCTGATCGGTATGGCCCAAGCGACCGCGCAGCGGCGTCTGGAGCAGCTTGAGGCCCGCCGGGCTTTGCCCTATCTCAATGCCCAGATTCGCCGAGAACTCGACGATCAGATCACCCGCACCCGGGCGCGGCTGGACGGGATGGAGCAAGCGGCTCAGCTGGTCGGCTTTTATGGGACTTTCATCCTGGAGCTGTACCACGCTCGCTCTGAGGCCCAGATGAAGACCATTCTCGAGCAGTACGCCCTGCCGAGCGGCTCCTACCGGCTCAAGCGCTCCCATGTCTGGAGCCTGGAAGTAGCTGCCTTTCCCGGCCTCTTCGCCGGCGGGGAGCGGCTGCTTGCCGACAGCCTGGACCGGGGCCCGGCGCTGGTGAGCGGGGTCACGGCTCCCATAGGGCTCAGTGTCAGCCGGGGCCGTCAGGGCAAGGCCCGTGATCTGCCGCCCGGGGCCTCGGGCCACGCCGTAAGCCTGTTTCTGCCTATCCTCGATATCGGCGCCCCCTTCAGCTACCGCTGGGCCCAGGGCAGTACCGAGGGCCTGCCCGAAAACATCAGTTGGCGGCAGATCCTGGCGCCGGGAGCTTATCTGGTCTGGGCGGTAAAGGGAATGCCCATCGGCCTGATGGCCGGCGGGCAGTTTGTGCCACAACTCCGCAGCATTTCCAGCAGTGGCAATGAACTGGGCCCCGTCAATGCGATCCGGCTGAGCATACAAGCCACGGTAGATATTCCGGTCCTTACCTTGTGGCGCAAATAGGCCTCAGGCCTTCAGGGCCTGGGCCAGGTCGGCGCGGATGTCGTCGACATGCTCCAGACCCACCGATACCCGCACCAGCCCGGGCGTGATGCCGACGGCGGCACGCTCGGATTCCTGCAAGCGAGCGTGCGTGGTCGAGGCCGGATGGGTAACAATGGTCCGGCTGTCACCGAGGTTGGCGGTGAGCGAGCACATCTGCAGCGCATCGAGGAAACGGCGGCCGGCTTCCAGGCCGCCCTTCAATTCGAAGCTGAACACCCCGCCGCCCAATCGCATTTGCTTCTTGGCCAGCGCATAGCGGGGATGAGAAGGCAGAAAAGGGTATTTGACCCAGGTCACGGCCGGGTGGCCCTCCAGCCACTCGGCCAGCGTGAGGGCATTGGTACTATGGCGGTCCATTCGGACCGCGAGCGTCTCCAGGCTCTTGGAGAGCACCCAGGCGTTGAAAGGCGACATGGCTGGCCCGCTGTGGCGGGCAAAGGCCTGAACTTGCGCGATCAGCTCAGTCGACCCCATAATCAGCCCGCCGAGGACCCGCCCCTGCCCATCCATAAACTTGGTAGCCGAATGCAGGACCAGGTGTGCCCCAAATCGGGCAGGCTGCTGCAGGTAGGGCGTGGCAAAGCAGTTGTCGACCATCAGGATAAGGTCATGATCGCGGGCAAAGTCGCCCAGCATCTGCAGATCGATGAGGTCCACGCCGGGATTGGAGGGGGTTTCGACCAGGACCACCCGGCTCTGGGGCTGCAGGGCCGCCTCCCAGGCGGCGCGCGGCGCCGCTATGTCCACATAGGTATGGCCGATCTGCCAGCGCGGCAGTACCTTGGTCAGGAGCTGATGGGTGGAGCCGAAGACAGAGCGACAAGCCAGGATGTGGGAACCGCTGTCGCATAGCGCCGCGATGGCCGTGAAGACCGCCGCCATACCCGTCGCCGTAGCCCAGCCGGCTTCGGTCCCTTCGAGGCGACAGACCTTTTCGATCAGCTCCGTGGTATTGGGATTGGAGAAACGGCTGTAGATATTGCCCGGATCTTCGTCGGCAAAACGGGCCCGCATTTGCTCGGCATCCTCAAAAACAAAACTGGACGTCAGATAGAGGGGCGCCGCATGCTCGCCCTGCTCACTGCGGGGCAGTTGGGTGCGGATGGCCTCGGTCTCAAACTTACGAGGATTCGTAGGTTTCTCCATTAATGGCAAAACTATAGGTGATCGTAGCAAAAGCCTTGAGGGTCAAGGCAGCCGAGCAGTAGGTTTCCAGTGAGAGGTCTATGGCCCGGCGAACCTTGTTGGGATCCAGCGGACCGGCAAAAATGAAGTGCAGATGCACCTTTTTCCAGGGGGTGGCCGTATCGGCGGCTTCGCGTTCCCCGGTGATCTCGATGTCCCAGGCCTCCACCTGCTGGCGCTGTTTTTTGAGGATTAAGCCGACGTCAATGGCGCTACAGCCGGCGACGCCGGCGAGGAGGAGCTCCATGGGCCGAAGGCCTTTGTTTTCTCCCCCGATGGCCGGAGAGCCATCCAGCGAAATGGTCGCGCCGTCGGCATTGGAGACGGCAAAGTGAAAAGCATCGTTTTGCCGGGAAAGGGAAAGCTTGGATTGGGGCATGGCTTGTGCGTCAAAATAGAAGCCGGGATATTTTCAGGAGGCAGGAAGGGGGACCGGCATATTGCCGGTCCCGGCCAATTTGACCAGCCCATAGCTATTAGCTACAGACCGCTGCAATAATGCTGAAATAAGCCGGATCAAGCAAGGCCCTAAATACCTTCAGGGGAGTGATGGCTGGCGCCATGCTCCCCTGAAGTATCAGTCATTTAACGTCTAGGTATAAATATAAAAAATGGCATATATATGCGCAACCTCTTTTGCAAAAGATTCGTTGCGCCGGGCTTTTTTACCTGCCTCCGGGCGGAAGTTCCAGGCAGAAGGTCGTCCCTTCCCCTTCTTTTGATACAAACGAAACTTTTCCGCCCAGGTAATTTTCGCCTAGCAGTTTCATGCTATAGGTGCCCAATCCCCGATTTTTGCCTTTGGTGGAAAAGGATCGCATGAAAATCTGCCGCTGGGTTTTGAGGTCCATCACCCGCTCGTTATGCACCCAGAAGATTGGCTTTCCTTTGCGCAAGTGACAACCAATCCGGACCACGCCCCCTTGAGGAGTGGCCTCCAGGGCATTCTTTAGCATATTGATCAGAACGCGACTGAGCAAAACGGGATCGGTATGCAGGGTCGCCTCGTGCGAATCGGGCGATATGAGGAGGGTGCGCCCCTCTGCTACCGGATGCTGCATAATGGCCCGGATCGAATCGTGAACCACCTCCTTGGAAAAAATGACCTTGCGCTCCAGTTCCAGCTCTCCCTTTTCTGCGGCCAACAACTGTCGTTGTGCCAAAATCTCATCTACCAAATGCCGGGACACACCGTCAGCCAAGGAAAGGTAGTCCTGAATCTCCTCCAAAGACTCGGCGTCCTTGAGGATTTCTAGCAGGCCGCTCAGGCTGCCGGCGGTGTTGATGATGTCGTGAAAAAAGATGCGCTCCAGCGCATCACGGCGCTTCTCACTGCTGATATCTACCAGCGAGAGGATCAGGTATCGGTGGCCTCCGTAGTGAAAAGGAGATGTGGTGACCCGAAAATCCATCGCCTTTAGCTCCCCTCCCGATTCGGCCATAAACCGACACTCCTTTTCCACCTTGCACTCCAACTGCTGAGATTGTACCATCGCTTGTACGGCCCCACAATAGCGACAGTACTCGCTGGTCCCACAGCCACCCGGTTCTTCCCAGGCGTGCTGACAGGCAAACTGCTCTCCCAGACGGTTCCCCAGATAAGCCTCGGGCTCCTCAACCCCCAACATGCCCAGGAGGGCTTCATTCGCATAAACAATCTGACGCTCTTCGTTTAGCACACAGGCCACATAGGGCAAAGCATTCACAAAGGCGCCTACATCTTTCATCTCAAAAAACTGCTGAAAATCGGCAGCAATCGCTTCCGAGGTCGCACGCTCCGCAGGAGCAAACTTGGTAGGCAACATGGTCTGGTTCATTAGGGATCAAAGCCACAAGGAAATCTGGTTCTCGGATGATATCCCTGTCAAAGGAAAGATATCTTGCCTGCTCCATACTTCAAGGCCTTTATGATCAAGCTTCTAACAAGGCCAAAATCTTCCCTCCGCCTATCAAGGGCCAGCCCACTGCCACTTGGCGATGGGCTGGCCTATTCGTTCAGATACGACCTTAGGCGCGGTATCCCCCCAGGATCTTGATGTAATTGGCGCGCTCGTAGGCAACGGGGTCCTCGACCCGCTGCCGGCTCAGGATGCCCCGCATCTCCGACAGGGAGGTGATGTTGCGGGCTTCCATCCAAAACTCCAGGTCTACCAGCATCCGGCGCAGATGCCGAATGCCATGCTTCAGCAGGGAAGATGCCGTCATGGTCACGTCGGCCCCGGCCAGCAGGTACTTGATCATATCCCGGGCTGAATGGACCCCAGTGGTCGCTGCCAGGGAGGCATCGACCTTGCCAAAAAGCACCCCCAGCCAAAGCAGGGGCAGGCGCACCTCCGAGGAACCTGAGAGGTCCAGAGAATTTTCCAGTTCCAGACGATCAATGTTGATGTCTGGCTCATAAAAGCGATTGAATAGGACCAGCGCATCGGCTCCGGCCTGATCCAACTGCTGCGCCATGTGGGCCATCGAACTGAAATAGGGATTCAGCTTCAAGGCCACAGGGATGGAAACGGCCGATTTCACGGCCTTGAGAATGTCCAGATACCGTTGCTCCACGCCCCGACCATCCAGACTGGGGTCGGAGGGAATAAAGTAGATGTTGAGCTCGACGCCGCTGGCGCCGGCTTCTTCCATCTCCTTGGCGTAGCTGATCCAGCCCTCCTGGGTGATGCCATTCAGGCTGCCGATAATCGGAATATCCACCGCCTCAGAAGCCTGCCGGATGAGCTCCAGATAGCGACTGCTCCCCATCTTATAATCCTCCAGCGGTGGAAAATAGCTGAGGGCTTCGGCAAAAGACTCGGCATGGGTCTCGGTCACATAGTCAAACAGGGCGTTTTCCTGCCGGATCTGTTCTTCAAACAGGGAGAACATGACTACCGCCCCGGCGCCATGATCTTCCATCAGTTTGATGTTGTCCAGCTTTTCGCTGAGGGGATTGGAGGAGACCAGGAGCGGGCTATTGAGCTCCAGGCCCATATACTTGGTTTTGAGATTCATTTGAGGGGCGTTATGCGTTGAGCGTTATGCGTGGGGCAGAGAAAAGGGGGAAACCGCCCCAAAGGGGGCGGCTTCCTGACGGGGCGTACGCTATCCCACCGGGGTAAAGGCCTCGGCCTTGCGGGTGGCCATCTCCTCGTAGGTAGCCCACCGCTGGTCCACCAGTTCCTGAGCGAGCCGCATCAGGCGTTCGGCCTCCCCGGGATGGGTCCGGGTGAGGATCTTGTAGCGCATCTCATTATAGGCGTAATCTCTGAGTTTGATCCGCGGGCGGGGCGAGTCCAGGACGAAGGGGTTGTACCCTTTGCGACGCAGGACGGGGTTGTAGCGCAGCAGGGGCCAGTAACCCGAGGCTACCGAGAGGGCCTGCTGATCCAGACCACGCTCCATAGGGAAGCCATGGGCGATACAGTGGCTGTAGGCCAGGATAAGCGACGGTCCGGGATAGGCCTCGGCCTCCCGCATCGCTAGCAGGGTCTGCTGGGGATTGGCACCCATGGCGACCTGGGCCACATAGACATTGCCGTAGGACATGGCCTGTAGCGCCAGGTCTTTCTTGCCCACGCGCTTGCCAGCTGCGGCAAACTTGGCGGTAGCAGCCGTCGGCGTGGCCTTGGACATCTGCCCGCCCGTATTGGAGTAGACCTCGGTGTCGAGCACCAGCACGTTGATGTCCCGGCCGCTGGCGAGGACGTGGTCCACGCCGGAGGAGCCGATGTCATAAGCCCAGCCATCGCCACCAAGGAGCCAGATGCTGCGCCGGACCAGGTGGTCGGAAACGGTCAGCAGGCTGCGGGCCTCAGGCGTATCCAACTTGAGCAGCGCCGTCTTGAGGGTGGCCACCCGTATCCGCTGATCGCGAATTTGGGTCTCGGTCAATTGGGGCGCTTCCTTGATCTGTTGCACCAATTCGGCCCCAATCTGATCCTGGAGGGCATCCAGCAGCTCGTAGGCCATGCGCAAGTGCTTGTCGGCGCTGATGCGCATCCCCATGCCAAACTCGGCATTGTCTTCGAAGAGGGAGTTGGACCAGGCGGGCCCGCGGCCCTCGGCATTGGTGGTCCAGGGCGTAGTGGGCAGGTTGCCGCCATAGATGGAGGAGCAGCCCGTAGCATTGGCGACGATGAGGCGGTCGCCAAAGAGCTGGGACAGCAGGCGCACATAGGGCGTCTCGCCACAGCCGGCGCAAGCGCCGGAAAACTCGAAGAGCGGCTCCAGAAACTGCGCACCGCGTACCGAAGAGAAATCGACCTGAGCCCGGTCGTTGAGGGGCAGCTTTTCAAAGAAGGAGACATGTTCCCGCCCGGTTTCAATCAGCTCATCGGTCTTTTTGTGCAGGTTGATGGCCTTCTTGTTGGGCTCCTTGAGGCTCTTGGCCGGACAAGCTTCGACACAGAGGCCACAACCCGTACAGTCCTCGGCGTAGATCTGAAGGGTATAGCGGGTTTCGGGGAAACCGCGCGCCGAAACTTCGGCGGAGGGGAATTCCGCCGGGGCGCCTTCCAGATTTTTCTCGTTGTAGAACTTGGCCCGGATCACGCTGTGCGGACAGACAAAGGAGCAGTTGCCGCACTGGATACAGATGTCTGACTCCCAGACCGGGATAAAATCGGCGATGTTGCGTTTCTCCCACTTGGTGGTGCCGCTGGGATAGGTTCCGTCGACAGGAATCTTGCTCACGGGCAACTCGTCTCCTTCGCCGGCCATCATCTTTGCCGTGACTTCCCGGACAAACTCCGGCGCTCCGGGGGCCACCACTGGCAGGAATTCCTCTTTGCTGGTCAGGGCATTCGGCACCGGCACTTCGTGGAGATTGTCCAGGGTCATATCCACCGCTTGGAAGTTTTTCTCGATGATGGCCTTCCCTTTGGCAAAGTAGGTCTTCTCGATGGCTTTCTTGATAGCCTTGATGGCTTCTTCCCGGGGCAATACACCCGATAGAGCAAAGAAGCAGGTCTGCATGATGGTATTGATCCGGCGACCCATACCAGCCTCCAGCGCCACATCGGTGGCGTTGATCACATAGAGTTTCAGCTTTTTTTCCAGGATTTCCCGCTGAATCGGCCGGGGCAGGTTATCCCAGGTCTCCTCCACTCCATAGGGACTGTTGAGCAGGAAGGTGGCGCCTTCGGAAGCCAGTTTCAGCACATTGGTCTTCCGGACAAAGTTGAACTGATGGCAGGCGATGAAGCTGGCCGACTCGACCAGGTAGGGCTTGAAGATCGGCCGCGGCCCGAAGCGGAGGTGGGAAATGGTCTGGGACCCGGACTTCTTGGAGTCATAGACAAAGTAGCCCTGGGCAAACATGTCCGTATTCTCCCCGATGATTTTGATAGAGTTTTTGTTGGCCCCCACGGTGCCGTCGGCACCAAGACCATAGAAAAGGGCCCGGGTTTCGTCATCGGCCAGAATCGTGAAGGAAGCGTCGTAATCGATGCTGCTGTGGCTTACATCGTCCTGGATCCCCACCGTAAAGTGGTTCCGAGGCTTGGGTGCGGTCAACAGGTCAAAGACGGCTTTGACCATCGCCGGGGTAAACTCCTTGGAAGACAGGCCATAGCGCCCACCCACGATGCGCGGTAGGGAAGCCAGGGTGCCTTCGGTAAAGGCTTCGGCCAGACCATTGACCAAATCCAGATAGAGCGGCTCGCCAGGTGCGCCGGGCTCCTTGGTGCGGTCCAGCACGGCGATGCTTTTGCAGCTGGCTGGCAGCACTTCCAGCATGTGTTTCATGGAGAAGGGCCGGTACAGGCGTACCTTGATGACCCCCACTTTTTCGCCCTGAGCGGCCAGATATTCAGCCGTTTCTACCGCGGTATCGGCACCGGAGGCCATCAGCACCATCACCCGCTCGGCTTCGGGATGCCCGTAGTAGTCGAAGGGCTTGTATTCCCGGCCTGTGAGTTGGCCAAACTGGGCCATGGTATCGGCGACGATTTCCGGTACCACATCATAAAAGGGGTTGACCGTCTCGCGACCCTGGAAGTAGACATCCGGATTCTGGGCGGTCCCCCGGATGAAGGGCCGGTCAGGATTGAGGGCGCGGGCCCGGTGGGCATGAACGAGTTCGTCGTCGATCATGGCGCGTATCTGCGCATCGGAGAGCAGGAAGACCTTGTTGACCTCATGCGAGGTCCGGAAGCCATCAAAAAAGTGGATGAAGGGAATCCGGGCCTTGAGGGTGGCAGCCTGCGCCACGAGGGCGAGGTCGTGGGCTTCCTGGTTGTTGGCCGAGGCGAGCAGGGCAAAGCCCGTGGTACGGGCGGCCATCACGTCGGCGTGATCGCCGAAGATGGACAAGGCCTGGGCCGCCAGCGAGCGCGCCGCCACATGGATCACCGCCGAGGTGAGCTCTCCGGCGATCTTGTACATGTTGGGCAGCATGAGCATGAGGCCCTGCGAGGCGGTGAAGGTCGTGGTAAGGGCCCCGGCTTGCAGGGCGCCGTGAACGGCCCCAGCCGCGCCGGCCTCACTTTGCATTTCCACGATCTCGGGGATGTTGCCCCAGATGTTTTGTACGCCCTTGGCCGCCCATTGGTCGGCATGCTCGGCCATGGGCGAGGAGGGGGTGATGGGGTAAATGGCACATACTTCATTTACCCGGTAGGCCACATA
The DNA here is from genome assembly GCA_003696875.1 of Bacteroidota bacterium. Taxonomy (GTDB): domain Bacteria; phylum Bacteroidota; class Bacteroidia; order J057; family J057; genus RFHL01. Next base: position 20,604 of record RFHL01000481.1, read on the forward strand.
GGCGCAAGCTTCATTGCCGTCCAGGGTGGCTACGATTGGTTTATCAGTCATGGGAGGGAAAGGTCAGAGGTTCCCGCAAGCGGGATTTCACTTCGTTCAACAGGTAAGAGGTCGGACAAGAAAGGTCGGAGATGAGAAACCGGGTTTCAGGATTCGGGGACCATCTCAATGGCGTGGCAGGGACATTGCTCAAAGCAGACGCCGCAGCCGGTGCATTTGTCGTAGTCAAAGCGATAGCGATTGCCTGGCCCTAGCTTGATGATGGCATCTTCGGGGCAGGCCCCGTAGCAGCCGTCACATTCAAAGCAGTTGCCGCAGGAAAGGCATCTTTTCGCCTCAAATACAGCCTCTTTGGCTTCCAGTCCGGCCATGATCTCCGTGAAGTCTATCCGTTCGGCGAGGGGCAGTTCCGCCTGCTCGCGCTTGGGCGCTTCGGTGCGGTACCAGACGTGCAGGCGCTCGTAGCTCACGATGGGATGCTTGGGCCCTTTTTCATAGGTCGTGCCGCGCAGGTAAGCGTCGATGTTGCGGGCAGCCTTCTTGCCGTGGCCCACGGCCACGGTGGCGGTACGCTCACTCGGGACCATGTCGCCCCCGGCAAAGACCCCCGGGCAGCCGGTCATCATGTTTTTGTCTACTACGACCGTATCCCACTTAAACTCAATGCCGGGGATGTTTTTCATGAATCCGGTATCGGATTCCTGCCCCAGGGCCAGGATGAGGGCATCGGCCTCCAGGGTCTCAAATTTTCCCGTAGGCACCGGCCGGCCTTCTTCGTTGACCTCCATCACCTCGACCGTGAAGGTCTGCTGGTCGATCTCCTTGATGGTGCGCAGCCAGTTGATCTTGACGCCCTCGGAAAGGGCCTCGGTGGCTTCGAAGTCGTGCGCGGGCATATGCTCGCGGTCGCGCCGGTAGATGATGAGCGGTTCATACCCAAGGCGCTTGGCGGTACGGGCGGCATCCATGGCGGTATTCCCGCCCCCGTAGACGGCGACCCGGCGGCCCAGCCGCGGGGGATGGCCTTCTTCCACATCCTTGAGGAAGGAGAGGGCGTCCATGATCTTGCCGGCATCCCGGTTGGGAATGTCGATTTTCTTGCTCAGGTGTGCCCCTACGGCCACAAAAGCCGCATCGAAGCCGCCGGCTTCTTTTTCGGCCATCAGGTCGGAGACCTTGTGGTTGTAGACGATCTCCACGCCCATGTCGACGATGCGCGCCACCTCGGCTTCGAGTTCCTCACGGGGCAGGCGATAGGCCGGGATGCCAAAGTGCATCATGCCGCCGGGCACGGGACCCGCCTCATAAATGGTCACCGCATGTCCCAGGCGGGCCAGGTGATAGGCGGCCGATAGGCCGCTGGGGCCTGCCCCGACGATCATCACCTTCTTGCCGCTGGCCTCAGCGGCCTGGCGCGGCTTCCACCCTTCCTTCAGGGCCATATCCCCAAGGTAGCGCTCCACCGCGTGGATACTCACTTCACTGTCTATCTCGGCCCGGTTGCAGGCCGACTCGCAGGGATGGTAGCAGATCCGGCCCATGATGGCCGGAAAGGGGTTATCCTCCACCAGCTGTTGCCAGGCTTGTTCAAACTTGCCGGCCTGAACCAGCGAGAGCCAGGCTTGGATGTTTTCGCCGGCGGGACAGGCGTTGTTACACGGTGGGAGGAAGTCGGTGTAAACCGGATGTTGGGTGCGCAGGGCACCCGTTCCCTTGAAATGTTCCTGTAGATCAGGAGGAGTGGTCAGGTCTTTGAAATTGTCCATGCTGAGTGCGGCTAGCATAAAAAGTGGAGTGGCCCTCTTGGCCACTGCTATATTAGCCCCAGCCCGCTTTTTGCTATATGAAGAAAGTCATTGTACCCAATGACCTTCCGCAGAGATGAAATATTAAAGCGCCCGTTCCTGTGAGGAGCGGGCGCTTCGGTTCTCATATTTGGGGCAGTCAGTCGCCCCGGGCCTTATCCAATAGCTCGTTCAGGAGATCGGCTTCTTCCTTGGTCAGCCCCTTCAAAACTGAGTCAAAGTCCGTGTCGAGGTGGTCCAGCTCTCGTAGCAGGGCCAGGCCCTGCTCGCTGATAAAGACATCAACCAGGCGCTTGTCGGCCTTGCAAGGGCGGCGCACGACCAGCTGCTTTCGCACCAGCCGATCGACAATCCGGGACACGTCAGACATCTTGTCGAGCATGCGATCCCGGATTTCGGAGGTCGAGATGGGATCGGGATGCTGGCCCCGGAGGATCCGCAGCACGTTGTACTGCTGCAAGGTGATGCCGAATGGCTTGAAAAGCTCTTTTTGGTGGCCTATCAGCCAGTTGTTGGTGTACAGCAGGTTGACCGCAGCGCGCTGCCAGGGAGAGCGGAACGGTACTTTCTGCTGGATGGCTTCTTCTAGCTTCATGGTTTCTGAATTTCCCATCAGTTGTCGAAGGTGGCTGATTTTGGTAATTTAACCACATTTTTGGGGGATGGTTCACGAATATATTCACTTTTCCTATTATAAGACCTCCCCGCTTTGAGATTATTTCATTTATTATGGATGAAGCCCTAAAAGACGCTCAGCGTCCACGCATTGCGGTATTGATTGACGGGGACAATGCCCGCCCCTCACTCATCGGTAAGTATCTGTCCGAAGCCGGTAAATATGGCATCGTGACGCTGCGGAGAATCTACGGTGACTGGACGACCCCCCAGATGAATGGCTGGAAAGAAAGTCTTAACCACCATGCTGTGCAGCCCATTCAGCAGTTTCGGTATACAGTGGGAAAAAACGCGACCGATTCGGCACTCATCATCGATGCGATGGACATTCTGCTAGGCAAGCTGGTCGATGCCTTTTGCCTGGTCTCCTCGGACAGCGACTATACGCGCCTGGCGACCCGCATCCGCGAGTCGGGCATTTTTGTGATGGGGATTGGGGAGCACAAGACCCCCAAACCCTTCGTCAATGCCTGTAACGCCTTCATATTCGCCGAAAACCTCCTGCCCAGCGAGCGTCGTCGGAGCAAAAGCAACGGCCCCCGTAAACCGGACTCCCCTGCCAAAGAAGAGGCGCGCCCGGATCCCCTCCCCATCCTAATTGAGGCCCTGGAACTCGCCTCCAATGATGACGGCTGGGCTCGCCTGTCTACCATCGGCGATCAACTGCGTAATCTCGACCCGAGTTTCGATCCTCGAACGTTTGGGTACAAACAACTCTCTCAACTGGTACGGGCCCATAAGGCCCAATTTGAAGTCTCTTACCAAAAAAAGAAAGGCCCTACCGCCATCTATGTACGGCTGCGGGAGGAAGGAAAGTAGGAACTGGGCCAGTCAGGAAACCGGGCTATTGCCCATCATTTAAGGAATGGAACCTCCCCCCCGCTTTGTCGTTTCATTATTGACCCGCCTGATCAAGCAGGCCCATTCATTCCCCAACTTCCTCCCATGTCCAAAAACAAAAAAGAGCGCACCCATGTCCTCAGCACCCGGATCGACGACAAATCGGTCGGCGATGCCATCCGCTTCATCGCCAACGTCAACAGCGACGACGACTACCGCGAAAAGGAGTACCGCAAGTACAAGCGCAAACCCATTCACCTGATTCTCAATACCTATGGTGGCTCTGTCTATGACGGCCTCGGGCTGATCGGGGCCATCGAGCGCTCCAAAACCCCGGTGCACATCACCGTGATGGGGACCGCGATGAGCATGGGGCTCTTTATCCTCGCCGCCGGACATAAGCGCATCGTGTCGCGCCACGCCACGCTGATGTATCATCAGCTGTCGGTCTTTCTGCGCGACAAGCTCGAAGGCATCAAGGATGCGGTGAAGGAATCGGAGCGGCTGGAAAAGGTGTGCGAAACCATCCTCTTCGAGCGAACGGGCCTGACCCCCAAGCATCTGCAGCCCTATAAAACCCAGAAAAAGGAGTGGTACCTCGGGGCCGAAGAAGCCAAAAAGCTCAAGATTATCGACAAGATTATTTGAGGGGGAAAGGGCAGCGCATACAACCCATGGGGGTGCCCCACCGGCACCCCCGACCTTTGTGTCTCTATCCATGCCAACGAAAGACGGCCACACCCCTTTCTTACCTTTGAACTTGAATCAGGAATGGTTTTCTTTGCGGGATTGTAACCCGATGCCTATCCCGGTAGCCCATGTCCCAAAAACTGGTTATCATCCCCACCTATAATGAGCGGGAAAACATAGAACCCATGATCCGCATGGTCATGGAAGTGTTGCCCGATGCCCATTTGCTGGTGGTGGAGGACAACTCGCCCGACGGTACCGCCGAGATTGTACGCCGGTTGATTGAGGAGTTTCCAGAGCGACTGCACATGGAAGAGCGGCCCGGCAAGCAGGGACTGGGAACTGCCTATATCTATGGTTTCAAGTGGGCCTTGGAGCGTGGGTATGACTACGTATTTGAGATGGACGCCGACTTCAGCCACAACCCCAAGGCCCTGCCAGCCCTGCTGCGTGCCTGTGAAGAGGAAGGCTTCGATATGGCCATAGGCTCCCGCTATGTGAATGGCGTCAATGTCGTCAACTGGCCCATGGGCCGGGTACTGATGAGCTACTACGCCAGTGCTTACGTACGCCTCGTCACCGGCATGCCCATCCGCGACACGACGGCCGGCTTCAAGATCTATTCTCGGCAGGTGTTGGAGAAAGTCCTCTCCCGGCCCATTCGCTTTGTAGGCTACGCCTTCCAGATTGAGATGAAGTTTCGCGCCTGGAAGTATGGCTTCAAGATCAAGGAGGTCCCCATTATCTTCCGTGACCGCACCAAGGGCGAGTCCAAGATGTCCAGGAAAATTTTCAAGGAGGCTGTCTTCGGGGTTATCTCCATGAAGGTGTCTTCCTGGTTCCGGAAGTGGCGTTGAGTCAAGATTCAAGACACCCGGCTATAAAAAGCCCCACTTTATCGTATGACCCGTTGGCCGTTTGGCTGACGGGTATTTCTTTGTATGTTGCGCGGCAACTTATGGTCGAAAGGATATATATCCTGGCTTACCTTTCGACCTGTTTTTTTCCTTCCTAACTGCTACGCGAAAACATGGAAAAACCCCGCCTAAGCTTTTGGCAAATCTGGAACATGAGTTTCGGCTTTCTCGGGATTCAGTTCGGCTTTGCCCTGCAAAATGCCAACGTCAGCCGGATCTTTGAGACCCTGGGCGCCGACGTAGAAAGCATCCCCATCCTGTGGGTGGCCGCCCCGGTGACGGGCCTGCTCATCCAGCCCATCATCGGGCACATGAGCGACAAGACCTGGCATCCCCGGTGGGGTCGTCGCCGGCCCTTCTTCATGATCGGGGCGATCCTCGCCTCGCTCGCCCTCTTCATCATGCCCAATTCGCCCTTGCTATGGGTGGCGGCGGGCATGCTCTGGATCATGGACGCCTCCATCAATGTGTCCATGGAGCCCTTTCGGGCCTTTGTGGGAGACCTGCTGCCTGGAGAGCAACGCACCGCTGGCTTTGCCATGCAGAGCTTTTTCATTGGCACGGGCGCCGTTATCGCCTCCGCCCTACCCTACATTTTATCCGAGGTATTTGGGGTAAAAAGTGAGGCAGCTGAAGGCGTCGTCCCGGATCAGGTCAAGTACAGCTTCTATATCGGCGGGGCGGTCTTCCTGCTCGCCGTGATGTGGACGGTGTTTACCACCAAAGAGTATTCTCCGGAGGAGGTTGCGGCCTTTTCTGAATCGGAAAAAGCCGACGCCGGACCCGCTGCCCCCGTGGCCGGCGAAAGCACGGTTGCCCCGAACCGTTTTCGCAACGTAGGCCTTGGCTTCCTGCTCACGGGCATCTTGACGACCCTCCTGGTCAACCAGATGTCACTGGGCAAAAAAGAACTCTACATCCTGACGGTGGGCCTCGCGGCCTTTGGGGTGATTTCCCTAGTGGCAGGCATGTTCAGCCGGCAAACCAAAACCGAAGGCGGATTTATGGAAGTCATGCAGGATCTCTACACCATGCCCAAAACCATGGCCCAACTGGCCATTGTCCAGTTTTTCTCCTGGTTTGCGCTCTTTGCCATGTGGATCTACACTACTGCCGCCATCACGAGCAGCATTTATGGCACCACCGATGCCTCCTCGGCCGCCTACAACGAAGGGGCCGACTGGGTGGGGGTCTGCTTTGCCGTCTACAATGGCGTGGCCGCCCTGGTGGCCTTCCTGCTGCCGCCGCTTGCCCGCGCCACCAGCCGTAAGACAGTACACCTGATCTGCCTCCTGCTCGGCGGGCTGGGCCTCGCCTCAATCTTTTTTGTCAGCGATCCCAATATGCTGCTGCTCTCCATGGTGGGCGTCGGCATCGGCTGGGCCAGCATCCTCTCCATGCCCTACGCCATCCTCTCCGGGGCCCTGCCTTCGCAGAAGATGGGGGTCTACATGGGCATTTTCAATTTCTTCATCGTAATTCCCCAGCTAGTGGCAGCCTCCATCCTGGGCTTCCTGGTCGGGCAGCTCTTCGAAGGACATGCGGTCTACGCCCTGCTCATCGGCGGGGTCTCCATGGCCCTGGCGGGCCTGCTTACCTTGCTGGTCGATGACGTGGACGAGCGCAGACAACGCGCCGCGGCGGCCGGGACAGATCCCAACCTGACCAACTACTTCAACCGGAGGCGGAAATAAGCGCCAAAGAAGCCTTTATCCCCCTTGCGGGGCTGCCTCAAATGAGGCAGCCTCGCATTTTCTATTCCCCCACCCGCAGGCTGTCCAGCACCGCCGGGTCTCCGTCCAGTTGATCCGGCAGGGATAATCCCAGGAGGTTGGCCACCAGCGGATATACATGGATATTGCGAAAAGGCGCTATCCGGATTCCGGGCTTGATCTGTGGCCCCTTGGCATAAAAAATAGCCCCCATTTCGGGTACCTGATCCGGGTCATAGCCATGCGCCCCCGGGCTGCTGGGAAAGCCCCAGCTGGACAAAATGTAGGGCGGGTGCGCTGTTACGATGATGTCGCCGATCCGGGGCGAGCCCTCAAACTGCCAATGCGCCGGAACGGAGTCCCGGTGAAAAGCCGTGTAGCGCCCCTTGGCGCGGGCATTGAGTTGGTGCAGGGTACCCGCCACCAGGGCGGTATCTTCGCTATACAGCATCCAGTTACAACTGCCCCGCGCGATTTCGAATTCGTCCAGATCGGCCTCCCGCTGGAGATAAACCGGGTTATCAGTGTCGACACCCAACATCCCATGGTCAGAGACCACGATCAGGTTCACCGGCAGGCCGGTGGCGGTGAGCCGTCGATCCAGTTCCCCGATTAGAGAGTCGACCTCATGGACAGCTGCCTCAATCTCGGGACCATCCGGGCTATGGCTATGGCCGATATGGTCGGTGAGGGAGAAGTAGAGAAAAATCAGATGCGGCCGCTCCGTCGGCGGCTGCTCCAGCCACGATATGGCCTGATCCACCCGAAATGAATAGGGAATCGAACTGTCATAGCGATAAGACCAGGTGGGCCGCACCCCCTGCACATCGGCCTCGGAACCCACCCAGAAAAAGCTGGCGCTGAGCATCCCCTGTTGCTCGGCCAGTACCCAGAGCGGAGTGCCGCCATACCAGCTGCCATCCTCCACTTTTTCCCGATCCCGGATTCGGTACATGTCCTGCCGTTCCCGGTCATAGAAGGTATTGCTGACCAATCCGTGATGCGCCGGATACAGTCCCGTCACCAGGGAGTAGTGATTGGAAAAGGTCTTGGAGGGAAAACAGGGCAGCATGGCCTCAGCCGACGCCCCTTCCCGGGCGATGCGCTGCAGGTGGGGCGCATGAAAGCGCTCGGCATAGTCATGCCGAAAGCCGTCGAGGGAGACCATGACCACGTAGGGGCGATCCTGCATCTCCGGGGCATTTGTACGCCCCTCTATATGGCGAGGGCTGGGCCCGGAAGGCGAGCCACAAGCGAGGAGAAGGATGGGAAAAAGGAGAAGGAGAGGACGCATATGGGAGGGATTGGTTTGGGAGGTAAAAGAAAGGAATTAATTTTGAATCTTGACCTGAATCCATGCCCATCACCTCCCACCTCTCCTACCTGCAAAAGCAGCGCTACGCCCCGCGGCAAATTGCCGCGCCGCCGCCATCCGACCTGGGCTTGGTGGTCGTCATCCCCGTGCATGACGAGCCGGCGGTGTTGCCGACACTGGAGAGCCTGGAGGCCTGCCCGCCGCCGCAAGCGGCGGTAGAGGTGATCCTGGTCCTCAATGCCCCGGCCGATGCCGGGGCGGAGGTCCACGCGCGACAGGCAGCTACCTGCCGGGAGATCGAAGGCTGGCGCGCGGTGCAGCCGCGCCGCTATGGCTATCATATACTGGACTTCCCTACCCTACCCCCTAAGCATGCGGGGGTGGGCCTGGCCCGGAAGATCGGTCTGGATGAAGGCCTGGACCGGCTGGAGCAGGTGGAACAAGCGGATTCGGGCATCCTGGTTTGCCTCGATGCCGATGCGACCGTGGCCCCCAGTTACCTGCAGGCGCTGGAAGCGCACTTTGGGCAGCATCCTCGCTGCGAAGCGGTGAGCATCTACTTCGAACATCCGCTCTCCGGGACCGATTATCCCGCATCGGTCTATGCCGGTATCCTGCGGTACGAATTGTATCTGCGCTACTACATTGAGGGTCTTCGGTATGCGGGCTATCCGCATGCCTGGCATGCGGTGGGGTCCTCCATCGCGGTCCGGGCGGATGCCTACGCCCGCCGGGGCGGGATGAACCGCCGCAAGGCGGGGGAGGATTTTTATTTCCTGCAAAAGTTCTGGCAGGAAGAAACCGTCATGACCCTGACCAACACCTGCGTGTATCCCTCGCCGCGCCCCTCGCATCGGGTGCCTTTTGGGACAGGCAAGGCCATCCAAGGCTGGCTGGAACGTGAAGGAGCAGGCTTTCCGGCCTTTGATCCACAGGTATTCCGGGACCTGCAGCCGCTGTTGGCGGCCCTGCCCGAGGCATACCAACAA
>RFHL01000482.1 GCA_003696875.1 Bacteroidota bacterium
AACTCCATTTCGCTCTATTACAAGCATCCCGTGGCGCCGGTCACCACTCTGCCCGAGTACCGGGCCAATCTGATCCGAAATCTGGCTTCGCGCCTCATCAGTGATCGGCTGGATGAACTGGGCCAGCAAGACAATCCCCCTTTCAGCCTGGCTTATAGCCGCTATAGCAACATGGTCCGCACCAAAGACAACTATGTGTCCGGGGCCTATGTGGACGGGGATGGTTTTCTGACCGGCTTCCGCGCCCTCTTGGAAGAAAACGAACGGGCGCGCCGATATGGGTTTACCGAAACCGAACTGGAGCGGGCCAAGCGCTCTATTCTTACTTCCCTCGAAAAACAATACCGGGAGCGGGACAAGATTGAATCCCGTCAGCTCGTGATGTCATTCGTGTACCATTTCCTGGAGGGCAGCCCCGCCACAGGCGTAGAGCAGGCCCTGGCCCTGCATCGCAATCTGTTGCCAGGTATCAGCCTGGAGGAGGTCAATGCTGCTTTCCGCGGCTTCATTCGGGAAGACAACCGTGTGATCACCATCATGGCGGGGGAGAAAGAAGGCGTTGAGATGCCGGCAGAAGCGGACCTTCGGGCCATGCTGGAAGAGGTTTCGCAATGGGAGCTGGCTCCCTACGAAGACAAGGTCGCCGATGTGCCCCTGATGTCTGAGATCCCTCAGGCCGGGTCGGTTGTGGCCGTGAGCGAGCGGCCCGAACTGGGCGTTACCGAATGGACCCTCAGCAACGGGGCCCGCGTGATCCTGAAGCCCACCAACTTCAAAAACGATGAGATCGGCTTCTCGGCCTTCAGTCCGGGGGGGACTTCGCTCTATCCTGACTCTCTTTATATGTCCGCCAATGAGGCGGCTGACATCATCTCGTCTTCGGGGCTGGGCAGCTACGACAACATTCAACTGGAGAAATACCTCTCCGATAAAGTCCTTCGGATTAGGCCCTATATTGGTGAGCTGGAAGAAGGCTTCCAGGGAAGTTGTTCCCCCCGGGACCTGGAGACCTTCATGCAGCTGGTGCACCTGTACTTTGTGCGTCCGCGCAAGGACCCTCAGGCCTTTGCCTCCATGATGACCCGCAACAAGAGCCTGTACGCCAACCTGCTGGCCAGTCCACAATACTGGTTTCGCAGTGAGCTGACTAAAGCGATCAACCAGAACCATTTCCGCCGGGATTTTATCCCGGGGGCAGAAAAGCTGGATATGGTGGATCTGGACCAAGCCTATCAGATCTATCAGGAGCGCTTTGCCGATGCGGGCGATTTCACTTTTCTTTTTGTAGGAAACGTGTCTCCGGAGACCTTACAGCCGCTGGTGGAGACCTACATTGCCAGCCTGCCCGGCCTGGGCCGGGAAGAGGTGGGGCAGGACGTGGGCGTACAACCTCCCGCCACTCCGCTGAGCCGGACCTTTTACAAAGGCTCTGAGCCTCAGAGCCAGGTGGTTATGCGTTATCTGGGAGATTTTACCTGGAATACCGAAAACCGCTTCAATCTGAAGTCGGCCGTTCAGGTCCTGTCTATCATGATGCGTGAGTCCATGCGCGAGGAGCAGGGCGGGGTGTATGGGGTAGGGGCAAGCCCCTCCTTCGAGCGAGACCCCAAGCCCCGCTACAGCGTCAACATCAGCTTTACCTGTGCGCCTGAGAATGTCGAAACGCTGATGGAAACGGTCGAGACAGAAGCCGGAAAGCTGCGGGAAGAAGGGCCTTCGGAAAAAAATCTGGCCAAGATCAAGGAGATCATGCGCAAAGAGCTGGAGGTGGACATGAAGCAGAATGGATATTGGATGGAGCAGCTGCGCTTTGCCTATCGGTACGGATTGGATCCCGCCCGCATTCTGGAGGCGGGGACATGGATTGAGGATCTGAGCGCAGCCGATATACAGGCTGCCGCCCAAACGTACTTGCAGCCTAAACAGTTGGCAAGCTTTGTCCTGAATCCGGAGCCAGAAGAAAACTGATCACCTTATTCGCAGAAATAGCCATGCATCGCCCGGGATATCCCCGGGCGATGTTTCGTTTGGTTCCTGTAAACAACCATCCCGGCTAGCAGGTTGAGGTAGCTGTAATGCATAAGCACGGCATGATCCAGAGTTCTTCCAATCCGCCTGGGTGGCTGCGCCCATTTCTGAAGGGTGCGGCTGCATACCACTTCTTGTGGGCCCTGTTTTTCCTCTTTTGGCCGGGACAGTTATTTGTCTGGGCTGGGATGCCCCTGCCCCGCTACCCCTTTCTCATGCAAGGGGTGGGGATGGCGCTACTCCTTTTTAGCCTGGGATATGTCCTGGCGGCAGGGGCACCAGAGCGACATATAGGGATAGGCCTGCTGGCCTTTGGGCTCAAGGTGGCCGGGGCCATCGGCACCCTTGCCTATGTCCTGACGGGTAGCCTCCCGTGGGGCAGTCTGGGGCTGGTTGTGATCAATGATATCCTCTGGTTGCCACCGCTGGGGCTCTGGCTGGCCTGGGCCTATCGCCGGTATGTGGCGCAGCAGCAGCTGCTGCGGCAGGAGGTCATGCGCTTGCCGCAGGCCCTGCTGGAGGCCTACACCGATGCCGAGGGGCATTCGCTGGCGGACCTACAGGCTTCGCAGCCTGCGTTGGTGGTTTTTCTCCGACATTTTGGCTGTACCTTTTGCCGGGAAGCCTTGGCTGATCTGGCCCAGGAGCGGGCAGCGATTGAGGCGCGCGGCGTACGCCTCGTCCTGGTCCACATGTCACCGCCGGCCGTGGCCGGCCGCTTCCTGATGCGCTATGGCCTGGCAGATGTGGCCCACATCTCCGATCCTGAGCGCAGGCTCTATGAGGCTTTTGACCTGAAGCGGGCCACTTGGGGCCAAGTTTTTGGCTGGCGCAGCTGGCTGCGCGGGGCCTATGCCGGCCTGTGGCGGGGACATCTGATCGGTCGCCGACTGGGCGGCGATGGCTTTCAGATGCCGGGGGCCTTTGTGGTGCAGGGAGGCTTTGTGCGCTGGGCTTACCGACATGGTTCGGCGGCCGACCGGCCCGATTACCGGGAAATGGCCGCTTGCGAACGGATGCCTGCGCCTTAGGCAGCTTAGAACGTTTCTTTCGTTTTTCTTACTTCTCCCGGCCGACCTCCTTCCGGAGGAAAGCCTGGTAGTATTGTTGTATATATCTGATTATCAAATTTTTGCATTTGATCTTGGGTCGAAATCCTAGGCCGGATTTTCGGATGGGGGCGGGATGAGCGCGATGGATAGAGGGCGAATTTTCGCAATCTTCGATGTTTCGCGCGCGCTTTTTCTGTATCTTTAGGTAGAGAATTCCCCTAAGCGATAGGCCCACACCCATTATTCGACCCAAGCATCATGAAAGACCTTACCTTCCATCCGCCGCTGCAATACAGCGCCTTTTTGCACCTATTGGACGAAGCCCCTTTTCACCTGGTATCCTTTTCCCGGGCGGGCTGCACCGCGAGTACGATCCTCCGGGAACGGATTAGTCCCCTGGCCGGCGAGCAACCCGTGCGACTCATCCATTTGGAGGTCGGGATACACGAGCTCATCGCCCGACATTTTGAGGTAAAGGAAACTCCCGCCCTCTTGCTGTTTCAGGGGCGAAAGCCGGTATGGCGGCAGACCGGCATGACCGACGCCAGCTGCGTGAAGTTTATCCTGAGCTCGTATATTGATCAGGGCGTCCCCCAGCTTTGATAGAAAAAATGGTCTAAACAGCTCCCTCCAGTTTGAGTTAACCGGAGGGAGCTAAAGGTTTTTGGGACCTGTTCCCGGCGACTACGGGGAATTTGTGTAGCTTGCGCGCTGATTGTGGCCAGGGTGGGTGGCGGTTGGTTTTTCCGAAACAGATAAATGATTTGATCATGATCCAGACCGATATTTGCATCGTAGGGGCGGGTCCTGTGGGCCTCTTCGCCGTGTTTGAGACCGGCCTGCTTGAAATGCGCTGCCATCTGATAGATGCGTTGCCGCAAGTGGGGGGACAGTTGTCCGAGCTGTATCCCCAGAAACCCATCTATGATATCCCCGGCCATCCCTCGGTTTTGGCAGGGGACCTGATCCGCAACCTGGAGGCACAAATTGCCCCCTTCAAGCCGACCTTTACCCTGGGAGAGCGCGTCGAGCAACTCCTGCCTCAGGCAGACGGGCGCTTTCGCCTGGAAACCAACCGGGGGACCGTAGTTGAGGCCAAAGCCGTCGTGATTGCTGGTGGATTGGGCTCATTTGAACCCCGCAAGCCCGCCCTCGAAGGCCTGGAGGCCTTCGAACAAAAAGGCGTGGAGTACATGGTACGCGATCCGGAAGTCTATCGCGGCAAGCGGGTGGTTATCGCCGGGGGGGGCGACTCCGCGCTGGACTGGGCCATGTATCTCTCAGAGCTGGCCGCCGAGCTGCACCTGATCCACCGTCGCGACGAGTTTCGGGGCGCCCCTGATTCTGGCAAAAAGGTCTTTGACCTGGCCGAGGCTGGCAAACTCCATCTGCATCTGAGCGCCCAACTGGTACGTCTGGAGGGCGGTGATGAGCTGGAGCGGGTCGTCATCACCGATCGCAACAAGGAAGAGGTGGCCATCGAAGCCGATGCGCTGATCCCGCTCTTTGGGTTAAGCCCCAAACTGGGCCCTATTGCTGACTGGGGGCTGGATCTGGACAAACGCCAAATCAAGGTGGACGTCGAGACGTTTGAAACCAGTCTCCCCGGTGTGTATGCCATTGGTGACATCAATACCTACCCTGGAAAGCTGAAGCTGATCCTTTGTGGATTTCATGAAGCTGCGATGATGGCCCATAGCGTCGTAAAGCGGGTGCGCCCCGACCGCAAATCCACCACGATGAAATACACCACGGTGACTGGAATCTCCGGATTTTAGCCCTTTTTCTCAAAAGTAAACAAGTGGCTTTAGGTTTAGTTATCCCTACTCGCGTGTTTTTTGTCGATCCGGTTTGTAGGCCGGTATTACGCTCAGATGTACGTTTAGACCCATGATTACTATTCACGTTAAGGATACCGACGGCAGTAGGCATACGCTTGAGACCGAGGTAAATCCGACCGCCAATCTGATGGAACTCCTCACGGAGCACCGGATGGATGTCGCCGCCATCTGCGGCGGAATGGCCAGCTGTGGCACCTGCCACGTAGGTTTTATGAAAGGGGGCGAAACCCTCGACAATCCCGAGGATGACGAGGCCTTTATGCTGGAGACCCTGCCCAACTACCGCCCCGAAAGCCGGCTTTCCTGCCAGATTCCGCTGACCGAGGCCCTCGACGGGGCCGAGATCGAAGTCTGGGGAGATACCGTCTAGGCGGGGCCAAGGCTTTGAACGCAATCGCGCCCACCTGCTTCGCCGGGTGGGCGCGTGGCTTTGGAGAAAAGCTTCACTCGTTTCGGGGAGGGGGCATCGCCTCCCAGCCTCCGGTCCCTCGCCGTATCTGGCTCAGGCCATAGGCCGAAGGAAAGGCTTCTTGTCCATAGCCCCGGCCGTAGTAGGAACGCATGCCCAGTTGGATGTCGTTCATGACGATAAAGAGCTTCTCGGAAGGGGTCAGGGCCTTGATCTTTTGCAGATCCCGGAGGAATCCCAGCTTGGAGTGGCCCTGCCGGACCACATACAGACTGATATCGGTATGCCGGGCGACGATCATGTAATCCGAAACCAGACCCACCGGCGGCGTATCCAGAAAGACGTAGTCATAGGCTTCGCCCAGGTGTTGCAGCAGGGTACCCAACTGAGGGCGGCTCAGAAGGTCGGCAGGGTTGGGAGGAATCGGGCCGGAGGGGATGATGTCGAGCTGAGGCACCTCGCTCCGCTGAACGATTTCAGCCTCCGAGGCCTGACCGACCAAGTAGTTGGTCAGGCCTTTTTCGTTGGCGATTCCCGCAAGTTTGTATAGGCTGGGCTTGCGGATATCGGCCCCGACCAGAATGACCTTTTGTCCGGCACGGGCCATGCTCACGGCCAGGTGATAGGCACAAAACGTCTTGCCCTCTTGTGGAACGGTAGAGGTAATGCTAATGATCTTGCCCCCATGGTCGGTAGACGAAAACTGAAGGTTGACGCGCAGGTGTTGGAAAGACTCCTCTGTGGGG
>RFHL01000483.1 GCA_003696875.1 Bacteroidota bacterium
CATTTTGGTTCAGTATCGCGGCAAAATAAGGAAAAAATCCCGTACTTGGCCCGCCCTTCCTGATTCACGCAAGCCTCCCCTCCCGTGTCTTTTCTCGGCAAAAACCTCCGCTTCATCCGTCAGCACACCGGCCAGACCCTGGTCGATTTCGCCCAGCACATCGGCGTCTGGGAAGACAGCCTGCGCCGCTACGAGCGCGGCCGGGAAGAGCCCAATCTCGACACCCTGCTCGGCATCGCCGATGCCCTCGGGATGCCCCTCGACCGCCTGCTGCGGCGCGATCTGGAAACCGAAGCGCAGCGCCACGCCCAGCTCGACATCCGCCTCGTGCTCTTCGATGTCGACGGGACCCTCACCGACGGCAGCATCTACTACACCGCCGAGGGCGACGAGATCAAGCGCTTCAACGCCAAGGACGGCCTCATCATGCACCGGCTCGTCAGCCGGCAGCGGGGACTCACCCTCGGCCTGGTGAGTGGCTCCAAGGCCGAGGGCCTCATCCGTCGCCGGGCCGAGTACCTCGGCATTGAGCATGTCTATGCCGGTGCCCGCCCCAAGACCGAGGTGGTCGCCGAGTGGCTCGCCGAGCTCAAGCTCAGCTTTGCCCAGACCGCCTTCATCGGTGACGACCTCAACGACCTCCCCCTCATGAAGAAGGTGGGCCTCTCGGCCTGCCCCTCCGACGCCGCCCGGCAGGTCCGCGCTGCCGTGGACGTCGTCCTCAGCCAGCCCGGCGGGCACGGCTGTGCCCGGGAATTCCTTGAGGAGGTCCTGGGGTATGATGTGGCGGAGTAGGACCTTAGTTGAACTCACCTCCAAACCCCCTCTCTTGCCAAGAGAGGGGGCTTTTGGCTTTTTGGCAGGGGGGCTGTCCAGGCGGCTTTGCCGCCCCGGCAGGTTCCGCATGGGCGCAGCTTGTAGCTGTGCCCATGCGAGGGCAGAACCCCTCGGCCCTGCTTGCAGTGGCGCCCCTGCCGATGTATCTTCCCGCTTGATACATCCGCCATATGCAAAAAGCCATTTTTTCTTTTCTTCTGCGCCTCAGTGGCTGGAAGATGGCCCTGCCGGTCCCCGAGGGCACCGACCGCTGTGTCATGGTCGCCGCCCCGCATACCAGCAACTGGGACTTCTACTACACCATCCTGGCCTTCCGGGTGATGGACATCCCCCTGCGCTTCACCATCAAGAAGTCGTGGATGCGCTTCCCCTTCAACCTCCTGATCGGCCCGCTCGGGGGCCTCGGGATTGATCGAAAGCCCAAGGCTCCGGGGCAGGCCCGGCCCAGCTATGTCGAGGCTATGGCCGAGCTCTTTGCCCAGCACCAGCGGCTCGCCGTGGTGGTGACCCCCGAGGGCACCCGCTCGCCCCGCGACGAATGGAAGACCGGCTTTTACTACACCGCCCTCAAAGCCGGGGTGCCCATCATGCTGGGCTATCTCAACTACCAGCAGAAGGAAGCCGGCGTCGGCGGGCCCATCCACCCCAGCGGCGACCTCGCCGCGGATATGCGGAAAATCATGGATTTTTACCGCGACATCCCCGGCCATACGCCAGGGAATTTTCTGGTGGATAAGCGGTATGGGTGAGAGGTTGAGAAGCGAGACAGGAGAGGCGAGACAGGCTGTCAATTGACCGCCAGCCAATATGTCTCGGAGGCCGGTTTTTCGGCCGGTCTCGCCTCCCGGTTCTCGCCTCTCATGTACTCAATCCATCCCCGGAAAGGCATCCACATACTGGATCTTGATATCCGGGAAGGAGGTGACGATCTGTACCTTCAGGTCCGGAAAGGACTCCACGATCTGCCATTCGCCGCAGTCGTCGGCGAAGTTGGAGACGAGCTTGACCTTGAGGTCCGGAAAGGAGTTGACGACCTGCACCTTGATGTCCGGAAAGGACTCCACAAACTGAATTTTGCCGTAGAGCTTGTGACCGTCGTAGGTGCAGTCCTCGGCGATGGGCCGCGGGCCCATAAAGGCCGTCAGGCCGAAGAGCAGCATCAGGAGGGGGATACGCATGGGAGGAGGGATAATGAGTGTAGCAAAATATACACAGATAACGGCAGTTTGCCGCGGCTGGTATGAAGCTAGCCCTCAGCCCTCCTTGCGCAGCACCTCCAGTGGCGGCTGCCGCAGGATGCCCCGGCTGTTGGCCAGCCCGATCAGGACCGTAAGCCCGGCGATGGCCGGGAAGATCAGGAGCAGTGGCAGCCAGCGCGGCGCAAAGGTCATCTCGAAGCTGAACCAGGCTATGCCCCAGGCTGCAAAAAGCGCCAGCATAATGCCGGCGAGCGCGCCCAGGCTGCCCAGCAGCAGGTATTCGTAGCTATTGATGCGGAGAATCTGTCCGCGGCTCGCCCCCAGGGTACGCAGCAACACGCTCTCCCGCAGCCGCTGATAGCGGCTGACCAGCACCGAACCCGCCAGCACCAGCAGCCCGGTCAGGATGCTGAAGAAGGCCATAAACCGGATCACAAAGGATACTTTGCTCAGCAGGTCCTCGGCCGTGCGCAGGATCAGGTCCAGGTCCACCACCGACACAGAGGGGAAGCGTTGGGCGAGTTCGCGCTGCACCGCCGCCGATCGTGACGGCTCTTCCACCCGGGTGACCAGCACGTGAAACTGCGGGGCTTGCTCCAGCACGCCCCGGGGAAAGAGCACCAGAAAATTGGTCTGCACCCGGGCGGCATAATCCACCTCCCTCAGGCTGCCCACTACCGTGCGCAGGGGTACGCCCTGCACGTCCCAGACGATCTCGTCGCCCAACTGCACCTGCAGGTTTTCCCGGGCAAATTCTGCATCCAGTGATACCGGAATCGGCTGCCCGGGCGCCACGGCGCCCTGCCAGGTCCCCTCGACCAGGGTCTCGGTATCGATCAGCGTATCGCGAAAGGTCACTCGATACTCGCGGTTCAACGCCCAGCGCGAGACGCTGCGCGCGCTGTCGGCCAGCCAGTCGGCCCGGCTGCGGCCTTTGAGGCTGCCGAGCTGCATGGTCACCACCGGCACCTCCTGTAGCACCGGCAGGCCGTGGCTTTCGATCACGTCCCGCACCTCGGCCCGCTCCTGGCTTTGGATGTCAAAGAGGACCATATTGGGCATATTCTCCCCGCCGGCAAAGCTCACCCGGTTGAGCAGCAGGCCCTGTACCAGGTAGAGGGTGGTGATGAGCAGCGTGCCCAGGCCGATGGCCACCATCAGGGTCAGGGTCTGGTTGTTGGGGCGAAAGAGGTTGGCCAGGGCCTGCCGCCAGAGGTAGCCGGCGCGCTCGGGGAAGAACCGCCGGGCCGCCCACATCACCCCGCGGGCCGTGCCCGCGAGCAGCAGGAAGGCCGCCCCCAGGCCGGCCGAGAAGATCAGGGCGTCCCTTAGCCCCCCCATTTGCCGGTAGGCAAAGCCCACGATAAAGAGGCCGATGAGTCCCATCACGCCCCAGCGCCAGGGGTCACGCGCGCCGCCAGCGGCCTCAAAGGAGGCCCGCAGCACGTAGAGGGGCGAGACCTTGCGTACTTCCAGCAGCGGCAGCAAGGCAAAGAGCAGCGCCACAAAGGTGCCGACAAGGATGCCTTCCAGAAAGGCTGGCAGCGAAAACAAAAACTGCGTTTCGAAGGGCAGGAATTCCCGCAAGACCAGCGGCAGCAGGGTTTGGATGCCAGTGCCCAGGAGGGCTCCGGCGATGGACCCGCTCAGGCCCATGGCCAGAATTTGCAGCAGGTAGATGCTCATGGCCTGCCGGCCGGAGGCGCCCAGGCAGCGCAGGACCGCGATGCCCGCGATTTTCTCCCGCACAAATACCTGCACGGCACTGGCTACTCCGACGCAGCCCAGCAGCAGGGCCACGAAGCCCACCAGGTTGAGAAACTCGGTCAGGTCGTCGAAGGCGCGACCGAGGTCGCGCTGCCGTTCCTCGACGGTCTCGGTCCGCAGCCGCGCCGCCCGCAGGCGGTCGCGCTCAGCCTCGACCCAGGCGTCGATGCCTTCCGCCTCGGCCAGCTTGAAGTACTGCGTGTAGATGATGCGGCTGCCTTTTTGCTCCAGCCCGGTCTCGGGTAGCCAGACGAGGGGGATATAGACCGGCGCCGCCACGGTGGCGGCGATGCCGCTTTGTCCGGGGGCCCGCTGCAGGCGGCCCACGATCTCAAAAGTGAGGGCGCCCACTTTGACCGAGTCGCCCACCTCGGCCCCAAACTGCAGCATCAGGGTGTGGTCCACCAGGGCCTGCCGGCCCTGCTGAAACTGCCGGGCCGCGCCCGCCGGCTCGGTCAGGATGTTGCCGTAAAAAGGAAAATTTCCCTCCAGCGCCCGCACTTGCACCAGCCGCGAGTCCTCGGTGCGGGGAAAATACACCATCGACGCAAAGCTGCGCTCGGAGGCCTGCTCGCCTCCCAGGGAGTCAAACAGCGCCAGGGCGGTGCTGTCAAAAGGCAAGCGACTCTCCAACGCCAGGTCGGCCCCCAGCAGGCTGCGCCCCTGCGCCTTCAGGTCGCGCCGCAGGTTGTCGTCAAAGCCATTGATCGCGACCAGGGCGGCCACTCCCAGGATGATGGAGGCGGTAAAGAGGAGCAGACGCGCCCGCGAGCGACGGCTGTCGCGCCAGGCCATAAGCATTAACCAGCGAAGGGACATGGGGGGAGATGTCAGAAGTCGGAGAAGAGAAGTCAGAAGGAGTTTTTTACGCTCAACGCTCAACGCTCAACGCTCAACGCTCAACGCTCAACGCTTTCACTATCCGAAAACACATGCCCGCCCTTGAGGCGGATGACGCGCTGGGTCTTGGCGGCGAGCTCCAGATCATGGGTGACCAGCACCAGGGTGGTGCCGGCCTCGCGGTTCAGCTCAAAGAGCAGCTCCTCGACCGTGGCCCCGGTCTCTTCATCCAGGTTGCCGGTGGGCTCATCGGCAAAGAGGATCGCCGGCCGGTTGGCAAAGGCCCGGGCCAGCGACACCCGCTGTTGTTCCCCGCCCGACAGCTGGGTGGGGTAGTGGTGGTGACGACCCGAGAGCCCCACCCGGTCCAGCAACTCCTCGGCCCGGCCGCGCACCTGCTTCTCGCCGCGCAGTTCCAGCGGCACCATCACATTTTCCAGCGCCGTGAGCGTCGGCAGCAGTTGGAAATTCTGGAAAATAAAGCCCACATGCTGGTTGCGCACCGCCGCCCGGGCATCCTCGTCCAGCGGTCCCAGGTCGATGCCCTGCAGGCGCACCGTCCCGGAGGTGGCCCGGTCCAGACCTGCGCATAGGCCCAGCAGGGTCGTCTTGCCGCTGCCCGAGGGCCCCACAATGGCCGCCGCATCGCCCGGCGACAGCTCAAAGTTGATGTCAGAAAGCACCGTCAGGGCGCGATCGCCCGAGGTGTAGGTTTTGGTCAGATGCTGGACAGCGAGGATAGGTGGCATGAAAAGAAGTAAAATGGTAGCGGCGCCCCGCAGTGCGCCCAAAGAGCCCCCAAAATTAACAATACCCGGCACATATGCCTTCGGTAGCTTTCAGACGGATGAAGCCGCTGAATGTTTTATCTGAGGGCGAATCTTTGGGGAGGAGGGCGATGCGGCGGGGGCG
>RFHL01000484.1 GCA_003696875.1 Bacteroidota bacterium
AAAAGCCTCACTTGGCCCGCCAAGCTCGGTTTTTCTTCCTGGTCTGCGCACAAGGTCTCGGCGCAAAATCGGGAAGTTATTTTTCTCGCGTTACTAAGCCGAGGGCGTAAGTTCCCCAGTAGCGATGGCCGGCGGGGCGTGAGTGGCCTGGAGGGCTTGGTCCAAGCGTAGCGCCGGACGGAGCGCAGCGAACCCCGGAAGGGCACGACGCCGACCGGGGCCTGTAGGCCCGGGCCGGCGGTACGCCCTGATTTAGAACCGAGAGGCGAGAAGGGGGACAAACGAGCTAGAGCTTTATAAGCCAGCCTGCTGGTCGCGGCGGGTGAGCCAGCCGCGCAGGTAGAGGGCAAAGCCGAGGATCACGAGGCCGAGGGGTACGAAACGCAGGGCGAAGGCACTCCCGGCGGGCGGCGCAAAGGCGGTGAGGATGCCGACGAAGACCATGAGGGCGCCCATGAAGAGGTAGGTGTGCCCGCCGGTGGGGTCGGGTTCGGTGGCGTCGAGGGTGTCGAGGAGTTGGTCGGCGGTGGCGAGGTGCTCGACGGGCACCTTGAGGAAGGTATCACCGGCCTCAATGGGGCCGTCGAGGTTGTAGAAATCGGTAGGGGTGGCGGACTCGAGGACGCAGGGGATGCCAGCGGCTTGCAAGTACTCCGCATGCTGACCGGCGAGCTGGGGGCCTTCGTAGTGGGCGAGGATGTGCAGGGTATTGGGCATGGTGTGGTGGGGTTGGGGGACACAAGCATCAGGCCATGGCCGCCTCGGTCTGGGGCCAGTAGGCGTGCTCCAGGAGCCGGAAATAATAATCCTCGCAGACTTCGAAGAGGGGGGTGAGCTGGTCGGGGATGCCGCCCTGCTGGCTCTGGTAAGGCAGGAAGCCGTTGCTGTGATGAAGGGTCTCGTAGGCGTGGTCGGCCCAGATGCCTTCGTCAGGGCGGCCGCCAGGGGTCCACTGGAGCATGGCGGGCTGGAAGGGGATGCGGGCGTGCTCACAGATGCGACGCAGGACGGCCTCGGGCTCGCGCAGGAGGGTGGCAGCATCGATGACGAGAGGGGTGCGGCCGCGCTGGCGGAGAAAGTTGAAAAGGCCCCACTGCATCTGGTAAGCGGTGTCGAGCAGGCTGGGCTGCGGCAGCAGGCTGAGCAGGGAGGGCAGCATCTCGCGGGGATGGCGGATGAGGAGCACGTTGGTGAGTTCGGGCAGGAAGTCGAGCTCCAGGCCTACGAGGTGATGGGCCATGGACTTGATAAACAAGACGGGCTCGCCGAAGTGGCCAAGCAGCTGCTCGGAGATGACGCGATCGGCGCAGGCATCGTAGGTGGCGATGACGCGGTCGCGGCCTGGGTGGGGGGCGCCGGTGCGCTGCAGGTAGTGGGCGTAGAGGGGTTCGTCGAGGATGCGGGTGTCATTGCGCTGGGCAAAGGCGTACATGACGGGGGTAGAGACCGTCCGCGGGCCCGACCATAGGCAGATTCTCCTCAGGGTCATAGCGATGAAGGTTTAGTAGTAGCGTAAAACGTCCTTCCCAAATATACTGATTTCCGGGAAAAAAAACCATGGTTACAGAGGGTCCGAAAAGGATTTCGGAGGGATCCCGGCGCCGATCAAGCTGAGAATGTTGGAGTCGGAAAGTGGGCCTTGTTAGGCGAGTATTAAGCCCAGATCAGAGGGGAGTTAATGCAGCGTTATCGTTTCGTTAAAAGGCATTGGGAGGCTTTTAGGAATGCGTCAGAAAATGAACCTTCGCATTGTAAAATATCCACCCTCCCCTCTGTCTGGCGCTTATGATTCAAGAAGCAGTGGCTACCAAAGCGAAGATTCTGGTCGTAGATGATGAAAAGGATATCC